>JBDUAX010000439.1:0-3957 GCA_040004455.1 Gemmatimonadaceae bacterium | reverse complement strand
TTGATGGGGTCAGGTTCATCAAACGGGGTTTGATGGGGTCAGGTTCATCAAACGGGGTTTGATGGGGTCAGGTTCATCAAGTTTGCAGCGCGTCGAGAGTATCGATTGACTGCGCGCGAACGCCCCGCTCAATGTCGTGAATGAGTTGTACCAGCCGACTGGTGAGAGGAGTTGCGACGTTCAGCTCGCGCCCCAACGTCACGACTATCCCAAGCTGCGCATCCACTTCGGTCGCGCGCTTCCGAATTGCCAGGTCGCGCCAAATACCGCTGTGTGTTTTCGCAGAACGACGGTTGTGCACCACCAGCGCATCGAGTGAACGCTCCGCCGCACCAGCCGGGGCATCCGGTAAGTACGCCGTGGGATCGAAGCCGTCAAACGACTCCGGCGTCACACCACGAGCTTCCGCGACGGCCAGAATTTCGCGTGCCAGTGCGATGTATACCGCGCGGTGCCGAGGCATCGCCAGCGCATCCGCAATGCTCTCGTTGGTTAACGCCGTCGCGAACAGCATTGCACCGTACGCTTCCTTGCCCCACAGATATCCCCAGATGTTTTGCGTAACGCGCGCGTGCTCGTCGAAATCGCTCCACGCTTTGCAAATAGCACTCGCGCGTTCGGAAACGACGCCATTCGTTTCACCGACTACGACCGCTCCCTTTCCACCATAGCGAATGACACCCGGTTCGAGATAATCAGCGCCAAAATTTACAAACGCGCCGACCGTGCGTTTGTCGCCCGCAATACTCGCAATAGCGAGTTCGTTCAGTCCATTCTGCACCGAAATTACACAACCATTGGTAGTTAAGTGCGACAACAGTGCGCGGGTTGCACGCTCGGTGTGATGCGCCTTGGTTGCAAGCATAATGTTGTCCCACTCGCCAACCAGCCCGTCGGGCGTATACGCCCTTATCGCAATTGTGAATTCATCAATCGGACCGCGAATGTGCAGCCCGTCGCGATTGATAGCCGCAACGTGTTCGCGCACGTTGTCGACCAACGTGATGTCGTGACCCGCACGCGCGAGGAACGCGCCCATGGTCCCACCAATTGCACCGGCTCCCCAGATAAGAAATCGCATCGATTGTGCGCTGCTACGTCTCGTCGCCCCACGAACCAGTAAGCAGCGCGCGAGTTTCCTCGACGGCAACCCGCCAGAGCGTCAACATCTCTTCATCCGATCGTTGATACACACCGCCGTAATTTCCATCGCCCAGGTATGCACGCAATGCAACCGGATCGAGTGCGCGCACACGCGCGAGATCGACCATTGCTCGTTGCGTTGCCGGCATTTCAATGCCGGGCAAGCGCGTCCACGGAAAGTTTTCCATCCATGATCCGTGCGATGCAACGGGGTCGATAGCCTGCACCTTCGCCCAGGTATTCGGCGCATTCCACCAATTGTGGAACAACAAGCGACACTCCGGATGATCGGCCGCCCACTCTGGCGCGTACTGCTGCACCGCACTATTGCCGCCGTGTCCGTTCACAATCAGAATGCGACGAAAGCCACTGTGTGCAAGGCTGTCGAGTATGTCGCGCACCACGTGCAAATGCGTTTCAACGCGCAACGAAACCGAACCGGGAAACTCGCGAAAATATGGAGTCACGCCGTACGGCACTACCGGAAACACCGGAATTCCCAGCGGCTCTGCGGCATCAACCGCCACGCGTTCGGGAAGAATGCAATCGACCGTGAGGCGCAGGTGCGAATGCTGCTCGGTCGAGCCGAGCGGAACGATGGCGCGGTTGTCATGCTGCAGGTATTGCTCAACCTGCATCCAGTTCATGTCGCTGATGCGCACGGCGGTAACGCTCCGGTAAGTGGCGGTTGGCGAACATACGCAGTCGCAACAGCTCGCGGGAGAGGCAGTCCTATTTGACGAATCGTTTGTTTACTCCGAAGTTTGTTTTGGAAATCATCCATCCAGACTATGAGGCAACGACCCATGCCGACTCGCCTTGCTGCGACATCGATCGCGATATCATCCACCAGCGGCGCCGCGGCGCGCTGGCGGGTCGGCGCGTTCGCGTTGATTGCAATTATCGCCAACGCCTGCACCTCATCACCGCGCGAAAACGCCCCCTCTCTTGTTGGCGATTGGGATGCGTACCTCGCCGGCGGATCGACTGCGCGTGCGGGCTTCGAGGGATGGAGGCGACAGGGCTTTGCCCATTTTGTCAGTGGCGATTCCGGTGCAATACGGCGACGTACCGGTGAGCCCATTGTTTCGGTAACACGGGTTGTCACGCACGGCGACAGCATGGTGCTGTACGGCCAGGGCGATCAATCCATCACCGCGTCGTGGCATGGTGACACGCTGACCGGCGTAATAATGGCGGCGGGGAAACCCAGTGGAAGACGTGTGCGGTTAGTACGTCGTCGCACGCCGTTCGTTGTGGAAGAAAGTTATGCGCTGTGGCCAGGTGCGGTATCTGATTCGCAGTACGCAGTAACCGAAGACACGCTCGTTTTCATGAAAACGCGCGACGGTACACAACTCGCGAGTTACATTGCGCGCCCGGTTGGCAACGGTCCGTTTGGCGTGGTGTTGCAGCGCACGCCGTACACGCGCATTTTGCATCCCGCCGGAAAATATTGGGCGTCGCATGGCTACATTTTCGTCGCGCAACATGTACGTGGACGCGACGTCAGTGATGGAAAGGATTTCGGTGATTACGATGCCGATGTGAAAGACGGCTACGACGCCGTAGAGTGGGCGTCGAAATTACCTGGCGCGAATGGTCACGTGGGCATGATCGGTCACTCCGACGAAGGGCGCCTCGCCTGGTATGCTGCAGTCAGTGCACCACCGCACCTGTCGGCCATCGCACCGTCGGCCGCGACCGGTGACCCGTGGAGAATTGTACCGTATGAAGACATGGTGTTCTCCCCAATCAATGTGGCGTGGGCATGCCTGATGCGCTCACGCAAGTTGGAAAACATCAGTGATCTCGACATTGGCGCGGCACTCACGCATTTGCCGCTGAGTGATTTGCCACAACAGTTGGGATGTGGTGATGTGCCGCTGTGGAACCGCTGGATGGCACACCCGACGCTCGATGCATACTGGCGTGCGCACGCCGTGACGACGAACATTGCGAACGTCAAAGCGCCGGTGTTGCAAATTTCCGGTTGGTATGACGATTCGCGCGGTCCCATCGATTACACCAATGCATTGAACAACGTGAAGGGCCATCCGTACGTGCGCTTGGTAATGGGCCCGGGTGCACACAAGGGCGTGGATTATGTCGCGGGAGAGTTTGGTGCACAGTCGCGCGTCGACACCCGCCGATTGCAGCTGCGCTGGTTTGATCATTACCTGCTTGGCAAAGACAATGGTGTCGATCGCGAGCAGCCGGTTGATGTATTCGTGTTTGGTGACAACGCATGGCGAAAAGAAGATGCATGGCCGCTTCAGCGCGCCGTCAATACCAAGTGGTATGTGAGTTCGGCAGGCAGTGCGAACACCAGCGGTGGAGATGGCGTGCTCGATACGGTGCCCCCCACTGGTGCCGCGGCCGATACCTTTACGTACGATCCGGCCCGGCCGACGCCATTTCTGATTGATTCGAGAGAATTGGAAACGTCATTGAATGAAGACTACACTGCTCTCAATCGCAGCCGAACCGACGCGCTGGTTTTTACATCCAAGGCGCTAACAAAGCCGCTGGAAGTGACGGGGCAGATGTCGGCGACGCTGTGGGCATCGAGCGACGCAAAGGACACCGACTGGATTGTGATGCTACTGGATGTGTTTCCAGATGGTCATGCCGAGCGAGTGCAGGACGGCATCGCGCGCGCGCGCTTTCGAAAAGGCTGGGACAAGGAACTGTTACTCACACCGGGCAGCGTGGAGAAGTACGACATTGACTTATGGTTTACATCGCGCGTGTTCGCACCGGGACACAAACTGCGCGTCACTGTGAGTTCGGCGTTGTTTCCGAAGTACGATC
>JBDUAX010000438.1:0-3974 GCA_040004455.1 Gemmatimonadaceae bacterium | reverse complement strand
GGCGCTGTTTATCGACCGGCAAGAAATCAAGCGTGCGCATATTGTGCAGTCGATCGGCGAGCTTGATCAGAATGACGCGCGCATCTTTCGCAATGGACAGCAACAACTTCCGATAATTTTCAACCTGCCGATCCTGCCGTGACGTCAACGGCAGGTTCGCTATTTTGGTCAATCCATCAACAATTTGCGCAATTTCAGCGCCGAACTCGCGTTCAACATCGGCAATGGTAATGTCGGTGTCTTCAACCACATCGTGCAGCAATGCACTCGCCACAGTCGCTGAATCCAACTGCAAATCGGCGAGAATTCGCGCGACTTCGATGACGTGGGTGACGTAGGGCTCTCCCGAAATGCGCACCTGGCCGGCATGAGCACGATCGGTAAAGCGAAAGGCGCGCACGAGCAGCTCGTAATCGAGCTTCTCATACGAACCGCCTCCCGCCGGTCGAAAGCCCGGAATTTCCTCGTGCAACGCAACTGTGGTCAAAGCAGTCCTGTCTCCGCAAAACTGACGTAGCGTCCGCGCCCGATGATCACGTGATCGTGAACCGGGATATCAAGCAAACGTCCGGCCGCAACTAACTGCTCGGTAACAGCCTGATCTTCGGCCGAGGGCGTCGGGTCGCCGCTCGGATGGTTATGTACTAGGATAACCGCCGCCGCACGTTCCGCGATGGCCTCGCGAAAGACTTCTCGCGGGTGAACGAGCGAGGAATTAAGCAGCCCGCGAGTAATCAGCACGTCGCGCTCCAATCGGTGCTGCGCATCCAGAATGGCTACGTGAAATTCCTCCACCGGCAAATCGCGCAGTCGCGGTCCGAAGGCCTCCACGACATCCCTCGGTGACCGAAGAGGCGCTCCGGCCTCACGCGCTTCCACCGACATTCGGCGCCCCAATTCAAGTGAGGCATGTACGGCCGTAGCCCTCGCCACTCCTACCCCGGCGACCCGTGTGAGAGCCGCCACCGGCATCGCCGCGAGCCGACCCAACGAGCCATCTGACTGCGCCAGAATGAGACGAGCACATGCCAGGGCGGAGCCCCCGGCAGATCCCCCGCCGATGACGGCTGCGACCAGCTCCGTAGTGCTCAGTGCCTGAGCGCCTAACGCCCGCATCCGCTCGCGAGGACGTTCGGCACTCGGCAACTCGCGTATGGTCAACGGCTTCTCAACGTCAAATTCGAATGCGATCACTGAGATCTCCTTGAAATGAACGGCGGTTGTTCACGGGAATAGTTCAACAGCACACAACGTCAGTAGCCTGGGGCACGACGCCTCATCCCCAAACGCTTCGCGTCACAGATGAACGCTCACAAGTTTGATCGCGGCAGCATTTCATGCGTTATCGTTGCATCCCCAGCCGCATCCCGCGACGAATCGACCACAATTTGTGACGCATTTTCGCGCGGGACGATTGAACATACGTGCGCGCGGAAGTCGGACCTGTTTAGATCACGATAGATTCAGTCTTGCGTGGCCCTGCTGCAACACCACCCCATTGTATTGTGACTCTCGGTAAATCCCGCCCCGCCATGACGAAACTTTTACTGGTCGCGTTGCTCGCCATATTTGCCACCGCGTGTCGCGATGACAACGCTACGCAACCCTCGTCGTCAGTGGTGCGACATGTCACGGTGACACCCGCCAATCAAACACTGCAAGTTGGCGCCACGGGCCAGCTTTCCGCGGCAGCGAGCGATTTGCTGTTGGCCCCGGTTACGGGACAGACATTCAGCTGGTCAAGCAGCAACGCGAATGTTGCATCGATTGACAACAAGGGTAAGATCACGGCGGTCGCCGTCGGCGACGCGATCGTTACCGCGAATGTCGCTGGCGTGTCTTCAACGGCCGCAGTCAAAGTCATTGCGGTCGCCTCGCGCAATTTTTCAGTAGTCGATGCGCAGTTCACGCAGGGAGTGCAGGCACCTGATGGTTCGATTCCAATGGTGCTGCTCAACAAACCGGCCGTTGTAAATGTACTGATTGCACGGACGGCCGAAACAACAGCTCCATCCATGCAGGTTGTCCTGAACATGTACGACGGCAGCAACCACCTGTTCAGGTCCGACACTGCAATCGCTGCAACGCTGCTCGAAACACCGACATTCGCCACACCGTCGGTGCAGTTCCTCGTTCCCGCGGCTGACCTGCAACCCGGGGTGCGATGGAGTGTGATCAGAGATCCGAAACACATTGTGACCGATGAAGACGCGTCCGACGACGTGTATCCGCGTTCAGGTACCATCGCGCTCGGTACCGCCATCGTGCAGCCCCTCAACGTCCGCTTTCTTCCCATTCGCCTCGACGCGAACGGTGGCGGACTTTCTGGACTGTCGCTCGATCAAATTCCGGAATACACTCGCACCTTGGTAAGCGCGTTTCCGTTGGGCATCACGACGTTCACGATCGGCCAACCCGTCGTCACGTCAACCAGTTTTGGTACACCGCCAAACGGTGGCGAATTGGCGTTCTGGCAGGCAGTTCTTGATAACGTCGATTTCGCACGATCACTCAGCATTGTCGATCAAAACACGTATTGGATGGGCGTGGTGATTCCTCCAGCGGGGTTCAAGAATTCCGCGTTTGGTGGAATTGGCTACCTCCCTTCCAACGGCAACGCTAATGGCGATCGCACGCGTTCGTCCGTCGCCGTTGGTCCCGACTGGTACACCAAGCCAACGCTCGCTCGCGACAACGTTGCGCATGAACTTGGTCACAACTTCGGTCGTTCACACGCGCCGTGCGGCGACATCGGTGCAAACGTCGATATTCGCTATCCAACGACCGACGGAACGATTGGCGTGACAGGGCACGACGTATTTTCCTGGTCGCATGGCTTGTCGAGCAAAGCACCAGTCGTTGATGCTGGTTTTGCTGATGTGATGAGCTATTGCAATCCGGCGTGGACGAGTCCGTACACGTATCTGGGAATTCTCAATTTCAGAAATCCGGCAATCACATCCATCGTCGCACAGTTGCCACGTCAACGTGTGTTGTTTGTGCGCGGATCGATCTCCAATGGAGTGGATGTAAAACTGGAGCCAGCGTTCACCGCCGTTGCGTATCCATCGCACCCAGAAAAAGCGGGAGAATTTCTTTTGCAGGGATTGAGCGCCAATGGTCAGGAATTGTTTTCGTACTACTTCGCACCAGCTGTCATTGATCACGCACCAGCAATGAGCCATTTCACTTTTGCCATTCCACTGTCCGATTCGCTCGAATCACAATTAGCTACGCTTCGCGTCAGCGCGGGGAGCGGAAAGTTCGCCGAACGAAAGGCATCACCTTCGTTCTCCACCGTGCGTTCGGCCGACGCGAGCGGCCTGGTGCAGTCCTATTCGCTGCAGCGCGCGTCGTTGAATACGGTCACGGTGTCGTGCGCCGATGCGGCGACTGCCGGAATTGTTGTGCAGAACAGTGCGACGAGCGACTTGCTTGGCACTGCTGCGACGCGCTCGATAACGGTAGGAGCGAACGCCGGAACGCCGCTGACAATATTGTGCAGCGACGGGGTGCGCACCGTTCGCAGCGAAGCAATCGCAAGGTAGCCTGACAAACAAAGCCCCAACTCTCATTGCGAGAGTTGGGGGCGTTGTTATTCAGGCAAGCGTGAACTACAACGTTGCACCATGACATTTTTTGAACTTCTTGCCACTGCCGCATGGACATGCGTTGTTACGCGGGGTGTTTTCCCATCCAACTGGCAACGTGTTCGACGTCGGCTCGAGTCGTTTAATGTTTCCCGCACCAACAATGGTCGGCGACGATTTCATCATCGGCCTCGTTGATTCATCCGGCATAGGCGACGGTTGCGTTCCATCATCGGCATTCGCGACTGCATCCGGTGTGAATTCTTCGAGAATTCCCAACGCGTTGTACCGCTTTGTCGGTTGCGGCGGGCGCAACGGTTCCGACGTCGGCGCGCTTTGTTGCTGCTCGTCCTGGTTGAACACCAACTGTGCTTTCAGAAAACG
>JBDUAX010000437.1:0-3981 GCA_040004455.1 Gemmatimonadaceae bacterium | reverse complement strand
GCACTGAAATGAACTTCCGAGGCGCGCTGCAAAAGCTGGCGCGCCCCTTTGCCTAAACGCAAGTCGTTCGCGTTCCACCACAACCACACGTGTGTGTCGATGAGCAACCGCTTGAGCTGCGGTTGCGCAACCGCTGCTTCACGCACGTGTGTTGTTTTGCCTGCGCGCCGAACAACCGCAGTCACTCAGCGCCACCTTCGAAGGAATCCAGCAAGTCGGCCGGAAGTGCTGCATCGAAATCGTCGGCAATTTTTATCTTGCCGGCCCAACGCCCCGGCATGCGATCGCCAACAGCAACAGCCAACGGAACCAGGCGAGCCAACGGAGTACCGGCCTTCGCGATAATGATTTCCTCTCCCGCCGCCGCTCGATCGACGAGCTCGGAGAGATGGGTTTTTGCTTCGTAAATGTTGACGGGTTTGGCCATATGAAACTCCAGAAGTGTTGTCTGGAATCAGGCGTTGTTGGTCAAGTTGGTCAAGTAGGCGGAGGTCATGATTTTTGCGGAGAGACGGCGTTTCTCGCTTGCGGACCTCGTTCCGATGCTGGACGTTGATCCAATGACTCGCACCCTCCGCTCTGTCACCATTTTGGCTCTCGTCGTGCCCGTTTCGCTCTCTGGGCGATTCGCCACCGGCGACGCATTGGACCCCGCATCAAAACGCGCCGAGCTTCGCGTGCCCGCGTACACCGCCTATCTGCTTCCCGACGCCGACGCAGCGCGAATATCGCAGAACAGGCCCGTCACTCCGTTCGCCAGGTCCGGAGCCAGCATTGCGTGGTTCGGTCAGTTCAAACAAAAGGGCAATGTTGATATTGCCGTCGCAATCAAACTCGCAATTGGTGACACCGTGAGTTTGCGTATGGCCGTGGGCAAACAACATCGCGATGTCATCGTGATCGGATCGAACACAGAAAGTCGCGCACCACTTGGCTCGTTCGAAATTGCAGATACGGGTTACGTGAAATTTGAACTCGCTCCGACGTACCCCAAACCCGCACCAACGGTCGATGTGCAAGCGTTGCTGATTGACGGACCCGCAGCATCAAGCGCGCACTTCAATCTCGACGCGCGGCGAAACGCGGCCAGTGTGCATCTCCGCTATCCAACCGACACCACCGAACTGGTTACCGGGTTCTACAACGAAGTGACAGCGGTTGATGATCCGGTCACGACGTACTACATGGCGTGTGGATTTGCTCGCGGATACTTCGGCATGCAAGTGAATTCCACAACCGAGCGGCGCATTATTTTTTCCGTGTGGGACGCTGCAACGGGCACAACCGCGAAAGATCGCTCGACAGTTGATTCATCCAACTTCACCCAGATGGTTGCGAAAGGCGACGGCGTTGTGGCCGAAGTATTTGGCAATGAAGGCACTGGCGGACATTCGCACCTCGTGTATCCCTGGAAAACGGGCTCGACGCAAAAGTTTTTCGTGACTGCGAAACCGGAAGGGAATTTCACGGCATACAGCGGTTACTGGTTTCATCCCGACAGGCAAAAGTGGCAGCTCATTGCGACATTCAAGGCCGCGAAGGATGGATTGGGCTTACGCCGGCTCTATTCGTTCAGTGAAGACTTTGGCGCGAACACCGGTCATCAGCGTCGCAAGGCGCTGTACGGTTCGCAATGGATTCGAATGGCTGACGGAAGTTGGCGCGAACTCACGACCGCATCATTCACGCACGATGCGACTGGCAAAGAAAATCGCCTCGACCGCTTCATGGGTGTCGAAAACGGCCAGTTCTTCTTAAGTCACGGCGGATTCGTTCCCGGCTACACCGAGAGCGGCACAGTCTTCACGCGCGCCGCGACAAAAACTCCGCCCAACATCACTTTGCCGGATAAGTAACGTGCACGCTAACGAGCAGCTGATTCACACTTTCTACAATGCATTTGCGAAACGTGATTCGACTACGATGGCCGAGTGTTACGCGGTAAATCCGTATTTCAGTGATCCAGTATTCGTCAGTTTGAATGGGGCAACTGTGCCAGGCATGTGGCACATGCTGTGTGGACGTGCGAAAGACTTGCAAGTTGCAGCTTCAAATATCACCGCCAACGATGTAGCTGGCTCGGCGCATTGGGAAGCGCGTTATCACTTCTCAACTGGTCGAATGGTTCACAATGTGATTGAAGCGAAATTCACATTTACGGATGGAAAAATCAAAACCCACATTGACTCATTTGACCTGTACAAATGGGCGCGACAGGCGCTTGGTTTGAAAGGGACGTTGCTTGGCTGGACACCGTTGGTGCAGAGCGCAATTCGGAAGCAGGCAACCCGTGGGCTGGTGACATTTATGGCAAAACAGCTGTGAATTGCGCGTATCACCAGTTTCGAGAGAACCTAGAATTTTGACGTCATGAGGAAGAGCGCGACAATTAGCGGAATGGTGGCAATGACTCCCCAAAGCAGCCAACGTCGGCTGAGCATCCGATAAGACTCAGGAATGACTACGTCCGCAGCGGAGAAGGCGCGCGTTGCGCGGGCCTGACGAATCTGAGTCGGCACCAGAATGGCGATCCAGATGAGCCCCGACAGCGCGAACATCGCTTGTCCCCAACCCAGCCAACGCTGAGTGAAGAGCGGCATATGCGCTGACATCGCCATTCCATATCCACCCAGCGAAAGGAGCAGTACTCCAGTCAATGTAAAGGCCCAATCGGTGTACGTCACCAGTCGTTGAGCAAAGGCGATGATAATTGGAGAATGCGTTCGGTCAGCAAACACCTTCCAGACTGCGGTAACGGTGACATTGCCTATGAGAAATACGACGCCCAGCAGATGCAAAAACTTGAATAGTGTATAAGTCACAAACTCTCCGTGGTGTCATCGCGCTATTTGCAGAGCGAGCATGTCGTGGGGGATGAAAATATGCAAAGCAAAATTGACAGTGTGCGTAAACTTTGCGGAACGACTAATGTCTGTAGGGCGTACCACCTTACAGATTTTGTCTTGCCCCCAAGGCGACCACCCTCAATCGAACTCATGAGACCGTTCGCCGCACTCGGCAAACATCTGTCGGCCGTTGTGCTGGTGCTCGCGGGGTTCGTCGTGAATCCAGCAGTCGCGGCAGTCTCCGCGCAGAAAGCGGCCATCGCCGAACGCGATTCGATTAAGAAATCAAAGCATCCTGAAGTTCGCGAGCTGCAAATTCACGGTGTGCATAAACTGAGCGAGTCGGACTTGCGCAGCGCGCTCGGCACACGAGAGTCGAGTTGTCAAAGCAAGTTGTTCAAACCGATTTGCCTCGTAACAACATCGCCGTCGTTCTTCGATCATCGCTATCTCGACGAAGACGAATTCAAGAAAGACATGCTGCGGGTGCTTGTTTTCTACTTTCGGCGTGGCTATCGCGATGCGCGTGTTGACAGCTCCGTGAAGTATTTGGGGGACAACAAAATTCGGATTACGCTCAACATCACTGAGGGGCCGGCGACGGTTGTTGATAGCACCTATCTGCGAGGTGTAGGTCGAGCCCTTCTGCGCCGTGATACGAGCCGAGTGGTGCGTCCGAGCCAGGGTTCAGCGTTGAATCTGTTGGCGCTTGATTCGAGCGTCGTGCGCCTTCGCGAGCGGTTAGCGGATCGCGGGTACGCCGACGCAGTGTTGACAGCAAAAACGATTGTCGATGATTCGGCACGTCACGCCGTTGTTGGAATCACGGTCGTACGTAACCGCATCGTGACCATTGGCGATATCGCAATTGAAGGGAATAAGAATGTCAGCGAAGGGACCATTCGCAATGCGCTCAACCTCAGCACCGGCGATGTGTTCAGCAATGCGAAAATTGCGGGCAGTCAGCGTTCGTTGTACGAGTCCGCGCTGTTTCGTCGCGCGGTGATTGATACTGCGCAGCGCGATTCGATGGCGTCAAAGGTTGATAGCGTCAAGGCGCTGGTGGTGAGCGTGGTTGAGGCGCCGTTTCGGGAAGCAAGTACAAGCTTCGGGTTTACAACGGCCGATTTTGTGC
>JBDUAX010000436.1:0-3987 GCA_040004455.1 Gemmatimonadaceae bacterium | reverse complement strand
TTGTTTGGGGCACTGTAGAGCGAGCAGACAGCCAGGTCAAGATTACGCCGCACCTCGTGAATGCGGCGACTGGAGAGAGTTTGTGGCAGCAGAGCTACGTGCGCGCGGCGAGCGACATGTTTGGAGTGCAGGACGACGTCGCACGCGCAACCAGTGAACAACTGGGAGCGTTGCTGGCCACGAAGATTCCAGCAACATCGGTGGCGACGCGGCAGAAGGCGCGTGGAACTAACGACGTGGTGGCGTATGATCTGTTCCTGCGCGGGCAATCACTGCTTCGCATTCGTGCGGTGAAACAGGCGCGGGATTTGTTTGCTCAAGCGATCAAGCGTGATTCAATGTTTGCGCGCGCCTACGCGGGGTTGAGCGAAGCGCTGGCGTTCTATCCTCAGTTTACCGGATCGGCGGCGACCGTTGTTTTCGATACGGCAACAGCGGCCGCTAATCGCGGACTCTCACTCGACAGCACGTTGGCGCGCGCGCACTTGTCGTTGGGCCTTCTCTACATGAATGCGTTTCAGTGGGAGCAATCGGGGGTACATTTTCGCCGAGCGGTGGAGTTGGACCCGACCGATGCAGCGGCGCGTTTACAGTTGGGTCGCTATCTCGTACACACGGGCCGGCTGCGGGAAGCGCGCATCGAAATTGATCGCGCCAAGCAACTCGATCCGTTTTCCGGCGTGAACGCCGCGTGGTCCGGCTACGCGCTGTACCAAGCGGGAAAACTCGATGACGCGGTGGCGGAATGCGCGCGCGCGTTTCAGCTCGACTCCACCAACATGATTGTGCTGACTATTTCTGCTTTTGTAAATCTCGGCGCGAAGAACAGCGCTGTGGCGGTGAAGTACGCCGATCGCCAGGCCGACGCGCCGGCGTTTAACGGGTACACGGCGTACGTACATGCAGTGGCCGGAAGCAAAGAGAAAGCCGAATCGATTATTCACCGACTTGAAGCGCGTACTCCGCGGCCAGCATTCGGTGAAATGGCGATTGCGATGGGGTACCTGGGCCTTCGCGACACATCACGTGCGCTTGACGCACTCACGCATTCAACGGATATGCGCGACCCGTGGACTTCGGTGGTGCCATTGTGTGACCCGATGTACGACCCCATTCGCGGCAGCGCGCGCTTCGCTCAGTTGTTGATGCGCGTCGGTTTGGAATTGGCGGTATTCGTGCCGCCCGCCGGTGCGCGGTGCGGGGGCGCGAGTTGATTTTGACCTAATCAACCGTTTCGCCGAAGCAACACGGCTGATGCGTGTGGTTCGGCGCCAAGGGTAATGAGAACCACGTAATCCGTTTCGATGTTCTTCATATGGTAGGCCAGATTCACCGGCACCGCCGCAATACACATGTTGCCGAACTCCTTGAGGGTGTGCAGGAATTGACGCGGTTTTATGGTAGCGTTCCACGCATCAATGAGCATTTCGCTGGCCTGATAACTTACAATGGCAACGTTACTCGCATTTATGGTATTGCGTGTGAGAAGCTTTTGAATTGCTTGCGGCGGCACTTGCGTTCCCCACACCTGAAATTCATTTACACCTTCGGTCGTAAGATGAAAATACGGATGTGAAAATGCGTCGTTGAACGGCGAACCGGGCGGGCCCTGTTTCAATGGAGTCGGTTCGAAATCAGACGAAGTAAACATTCCCCCATATCCCGACGACGTGTATATCACTTCGTAATCAACAACACGAAACAGTGATGTGTCGGTGCTCGCCGAAACGACGGCGGCGCCCGCACCATCACCGATGGAAATACACGGCGGCGTTAAATAGCTCACGTTCTGTGACCAGTTGCTTCCGCACACAATGAGCACGTTGTTTGCACGACCAGCCGTTACCATGGCATCGGCTAACAGTAGCGAGGCCGCGTAGTTGCTGTAATCCGAATGAACAGGAATTGCCCAACACGAAGTTGAAAGCCCGAGGTCCGCGTGTACTTGCGCGAGCGAGTTCGGCGTGAGGTAGGCGCTGATTGAAGTAAAGCCCAACAGCAAATCGATATCGGCAGGGCCAACATTGGCTTCCGCCATTGCAGCGCGAGCCGCATCAATCATGTACGGCTCGATGAACTCATGCTTACCCAGCACTCGGCGATCGACATAGCCGTAAAACAGCTTGCCGTGTGTTGGGTCGTGCGCCTTGATGTAGTCAAACATCGGATCGTCGTTGGTACGGATTGCTTCGGGCATTGCGTATCCCGTACCAACGATTGCCACGCGCTTCATGTTGATCACTTACGCACGGGTTTTTCGGGCGCCTTGAGGGATGACATCACGCCGGCTGGTGCCTTTACAGGGCTCGCGTCGGATGGCGTGTTGTGCAAATGCGACTTGAGATTGAAACACTTCTTGAGCATCAACTCGGCGGTGTTGAGCGCGCCTTCAACCCAACCTTGTTCGTGCGAGTACGCCGAACCGCAGATGTATACGGGAACTTCCGCACGAGGTTGCACAATTGCGTTCACGACCTCCCAGCTGTTCACGCCGATTTGCCACACGTTGATGCCACCGCCAAACGGATCTTCCGCCCAATCGCGATACGTCGCTGCATACGGTTCAGGTGCGTAACCAACGCCGTGCATCTGCACAATTTGTCGATGCGCTTCTTCTACCATTGCTTGCGGTGCGAGATAGCCCTTCCAGTCATTTGGCGTTGCCGGTTCGCCGTCAAACTGTTCCGTTGGTTGGAAGTATTCGGTGGCCATGGTCTTTTTGCGCAAACCAGTCCAGTAACTGACACTATTCTCATCGTCATACGACGCGAGCAACACCGAGTTGCCTTCAACACTGCCTTCTTTCACCGTGTCCCAGTAATAGCATTGGCGAATGGGAAGATCGGTAAGTGTTCTCCCTTGTGAAACGTTGGCCGCTTTCCACCACGGATAGCGATACGCCAGGAAGATCTTGAGCATGGGAATCGGATACACCGATTCAATCAGCGTCCACACATCCTTGTTCTTCCAATCGAATACGCTGCCGGTGTGTTCAAGCAGTTCGAGTGAGCGGCGCGGCATTGCGAGCACAACGTGTCGCGCATGAACGACGCTGCCATCGCGGAACTTGAGCTCAACGCCGTTCGTACCGTCGGAAAGTTTTTTCGAATCAACCGACGCGAGCCACGAGTTGAACTGAACTTTTCCTCCTGCGCCTTCAAACTCGTCGGCAATTTTTTTGGGAAGCTGATCGTATCCGTTCACGCAACGGCTGTATACAACGCCCGGCCCGAAATCCGACAGAATGAACAGGATGGCGTCGGCAGCATTGCAGTTCGATACAATCAAGTCGTAGCCGCAACTATCGCGCACAAACGCGTATCCGTCGGGGGTAAGAATGCGCGCGAGCAAATTCCAGAAGCCATGCTCACGCAGCGGCGTGCCGTCAAACGACGCTTTCTGCACTTCGACCGTGAGATCTTCGTACGGAATGTCCAGACAATTTGGAATGAGTTGTTTAAGCGCGTACAGCAACAATCCATTGTTGGGATCCTCCACAACCTTCTTCTCCACATCGCTGAAGCGATACGGAATTTCGCTCGGCACATTCAAGTCGGTGAGACGCAGTTGCGAACCGCGCAAAAACGCGATGTTGTTTGGTTCGAACACAGGAAACGGCCCGACTGGCAGATCGAAGTATTCAACGAGTGCGGAGACAATAACGTGGCGTGACATGAACCGCATGCCACCCAATTCACACGTTGTATTCGGCATACCGGGCGGCGTCACACTCAACAGTCGCCCGCCAATGCGCGCGCTGCCTTCGAACACTGTAATGCGGGGTCGAGCGCCACCGTTTCCGAAAGTGGTGGGTCCGCTGTCACGCATCAATCGCCACGCGGAATAGACGCCCGACACACCGCCACCAACTACTGCCACGTCAAGAATTTCGTTTTTGTTTTGCTGGGATGTCATTGTTGCTTTCCCTGTGGTTTGTTCGTAGGCGGATTCAAATTCAGCGCTGGCGTCGGTCCGGGATCCTGATAG
>JBDUAX010000072.1:0-13545 GCA_040004455.1 Gemmatimonadaceae bacterium | reverse complement strand
GACCATCGCAACCGCTCACGCGTGCTCGTCTTCTTTCACATGCTTGCCACCTACCAGGAGCAGGTCGCCTTGCGTATCCATCAAATAGGGTGGTTCGTTGCTTCCTGCCTTGATCTGTGATTCGTAAGCTTTCACCATGGCGATCGGCGGTTGGTTGATTCCCGTTTTTATCACGGGCGAAATGCTCAATGCAGGCGCGGCAATTACTTCACGTGCTCGGCGCATTTCTGTCACAAGCCGAAGAAGGTCGTACCAGAATGAAGAACCAATTCCTGCGGCGGCTCCGGTAACAAGTATCTGAGCGACAGTCCAGACGCTTCCGAACCGCCCCACAGAATCGCCACTCATCGCAAGTCCGGAAAACGCATTGGCTCCGGTTAAGCCTGCCAGCGCCATTCCGATAAAAGCTGTATTCGCCGCGTGTGTCGTGCGTTCAATACGACGAGTTTCATCGCTGGTCATTCGCAGCGCGTTCTGATCGAATGCGACCTTCTTTTCCTTTCGTGAAGTATCTGGATCACTCTTGGCCTTCGTTTCTTTCGAAATGCTGCCAACACCAGTGCGAAGGTCGACACTCGGCCGCCCCGAGCCAAGTGACAAAGGTTGCCAGTTGCGCGCCTTGAAGATTTCAGCAATCCGTTCAACTGCGAGCGAAAGAACAAAGAGAATTGTGATGCATCGAACGAGTGCCTCGATTGCTGTGTTGTTCACTTGAGGTCTCCGAGCGCCGGTGGAGGCGGTGCGTGCGATCCACCAGTAATGACTGAATAGGGAATTTTGAACACCTGGAGTGGTCTGACGTCCCATGAAAGACCAATGATGCCCATGAAGCCGACATCTTGCAAACGGATGTTGTAGTAGTCCTGACCGTAAAAGGCTTTGCCATAGATGCCCATGCCACTACCACCACGAAATTGGAATGAACCGTCAAGCGACGCCTTGACTTGCGCCTTCAGTTTCGGCGCAGCGCTGACATACGTAACGGCCGCTCGCGTGCGAAGGCGTCCCAATTTGAAATGATCGAGTTTTCGTTCGAATTCAAAATCCGCGGTCACTCGGTGTTTTCCAAATATTTTTTGAAAATCAACGCTGGCAGTGTCATTACCAAGTCCTCCCGGTAGATGCTCCGAAACCAACGTCCACTCATATCTTTCCCACGTAAGGCCATATCGAATGGCCATCCGTTCAGTGTGGTTTTTGTCTAATCGAAATCTCTTCACGAAAAGGCCGAGCGTTTCATAGTTTGTGCCGTAGTTTCCATTTGTAGTATTTATTTTGGGATTTGCATTGGTAGTAAAGTCGGCGGGGGCGCATGAGCCGTCTTTTGTTCCTGTTCCCACAAAAGTGCAACCGTCCTGACCATTCGAGTGATGCGCAATGGTGTATTGCACTGATGCGATGGAAGCCCATCCGCTCTCGATGGGCCAGTCTTTTTTTTCAGTGTCGTACCCCCAGCTGAAAAACTTCTGCACGGTAACGAATTGCGGATTGAATGTAGGCGTGCGAACCGGAGACGAACTGTCATTGGTCATTCGCAAGCGCAGCAGCGGAACAAACGCAACGGCCCATCCCCCTTTCGCGGCCACTCCCGGATGTGGCCGCAACACCGACTCGACACTCTGAAAGAAATAAAGATGCGGCGCAATCTGCGCTTCAAAGCGGTCGTATCCAAGATGTTCTGCTTTTGATGAAAGCCTTGGACCGATGTACATCCCATCAAGAAATTGATCTATGCGTGCGCCCTTTCGGATCGCATCACTGGTGTCATTACTGGCATCCTGGGCGTGCAACGACAATGCAGTCAATAGTTGCAGGCACAACAAAATAAAACTGCGATGTACAGTGGTCATGACACAATCGCATCGAAGTTTGGAGGAAGCGAATAGAATGCATGACCGCTGAAGGTGTCGCGTGTATCATGCAGATCGATCGCGAAAGTGAACGCGGCGTCGCGCGTTGCGAGTTCAGAGAGTCCCGTTCGAACGTCGAGATAGTCCTGTACCGTCGAAACGTGAAACACAATGGATTTGGGCAGAAAGAAGGCAAATGGCTGCCCACTTGGTAAGAGCTTTTTCACTGCCCCCTCAAACTGTGCTCCATCCCAGTGCACGCATGCAAACATATTGAGGCAATCGAATATTGTGGGTAACGCTCGGATACGGATCATGAACGATCCGAATTTACCAAACTGGTGCGACAGTGCAAGCGGGTCGCCAATCTTGACGAGACTCTACTGGCCACCGGTCAAGCCGTTTGCGAACTGCTAACACAGAGCCGACAGAACACAGGAACAGCGCGACTCCGCACATATCACTCGCTTCGTGGCTTCGGGGGCACTGAAGGGGGTGGCGTAGCTGACGAATGGTTTAAGGAGAAACCGTGAATGCGTCGTCAACGTTGACTACATAGATTGCCGCCTATGAACACCATCAAGCGCATTCAAGAACGCCGCGACGCCGGCAACACTACGTGCGCCACACTTCCCACGGTTGACCGCGAAGACTACCGCGCCAAGGCCGATCGCATTGCAACGGTGCACCACCTTCAACCACTTGGCGAGGCCTGGCTGGAAATCAGTGGGTACGATGCGCATATGATCGCAGCGGCGGTGTTGCACCGCGATCTTGCACACCAGTCTGAAATCATGTCGCACGCCGAGGCGGTTGAATTGGCAGAGGCGTTTTTCGACCTTGCACCTGAGCCGCACGTGTGCTTCACCAACGGCGCGTGGGCCGACTTGTTTGATGAAGAAAATGAGTCAGTATCAGACAGCGTGAGCTTCGACCCAATTTCGAATGCAACGTTCGACGCGGGCGTTATTTGCGTCGGCGACGGCGTTACCGCAATTCTCTGGGTCGAGGACGAGGACTAGTCACTACGTTGCAATTGCCTCAGTATCTGGTTGGTGCAGATGGGGGGCCCGCAGTGAAGTTTGCTCATGCAACCTTGAATGGACGTTGGCCGCGGTAATCTCCGGCGCTACGTCCACGATCGTCGATTCGTACGAAGATGAACGTCGTTTGATTGCGAGTTGGCGGTGGAAGTGCAGAATGCGATCAGGCGTGATATGTATAGTCTCGATCACAACTATCGCTATAGTTCGCAATTGTATGGCAACCAACAACAAACAAAAGGCCGACCTCAATTACGAGGCCGGCCTTTTTGATATCGTGTGTTGCGACGGCGCTTGTGTTTTTTGTTGCGCTAGCGCTTACGCTTTGCGGTTGCGGCGATAGCCCGCACCACCAACGACCATCAACCCGACAAACATTAATGCTATTGTCGAAGGTTCTGGCGCAGTGGTGGTAACCGAGTTGAGAGTCACAGTGCCTGACCAGGAAGCAGTGCTAAGTGCCTCAACTCCCGTCGCGTTCTGACTATACGACAGTCGAGCGATCAAATTACTTGGACTAATTGGTGCGAAATTGCTTGATGCGCCCGGAGGATTGCACGTTGTGGAATTGGAGATCGGCGGCGTGGAAACACTGCAGGTACCCGTGCCGGTGCCGACGTTGAGGTTCGTTGCATCAGCGAATCCTCCGATGTAGGTCTGCTGACTTCCCTGACTGACCGTTCCAGTCGTCGCACCAACGCCCGTTTCTGACAGTCCGAGAGTTCCAACGCTCGTCGCGTTGTTGTATCCGCCGCCAATGACTGGCGTTGTGAACATTACATCAAATAGCAGTGGGCCAAACCCGCTCGGCAGGATGCTCTGAAACATGAACGAGACAAACGGATCCGAATTGAACGTGGCCGAGACCAGGATCGATGCGTTGCCGCTGAGGTTCAGCCTGGTTGGTGCGAGTATCTGTAGTTTCCCCTGGGTTGTGAACGTGGTGAAACTGAATAGTGTCCCACCCGCGCAAATCAAAACCGACGGACCGGTTTTGGGAGTAACGTTCGCGAATGGATTGGGCGCTGAATTATTGCAACCCACAGTGCCTGCGTGAGCGGCCGCCGGCATTAACAACGCCAACGCCCCGATGATTGACATGCGAAAACGCTTCACAATTTCTCCCCTGCAAAGATGTTGAACAAAACCAGATGAACGATGCAATTCGCCGAGAAGACTACTGTCGACGGCAACGCCTTTTTTCACCTGACGATACTGCTTATGCCAAGTTGTTTACGCAAGAAGCTCACGGCTGAGGTCGTGTGATTTTGTTGGCGATTTTGCGGATGCATGTCACACTATGGGATCGCGAGAGTCGTCCGGTGCGATTTGCAGTGAGTTGCGCGCCGTATTTTGCACGCACTGCTCATCAATGAGACTTGGTAGGGAGGGATCGAACCCTATCAATCAAAGCAGTGGCTGCTTTGGAAAGGCTTACCTTGCCGGCAACGTACGGCGACCACTGGCTTTCGAGTGATGGACGATAATTGGCCCAAGTGCCGCGTTTCATTATGTCATACAGCATTGGCGTGTAAGGCGGAGCGTTCGAATTACTATTTGCGTCGTCGAGAATTCCGCGCACGACCTCGCCGGTTGTGAAGAACAGGACGACGTGCCACAAATCATTGGCGGCATGATAATTGGCTGCGCGAGCTGCGCTATCGAGTGCGAGTTGTATCGGTGCCGCTCGCCCCATCAGTAAATGAGACGCTTCGTGAAACACGCCTTCGAGTGCCGACGGGCCCTGATACGAAGTTGAAATCAAAATGTGACCGTCGGTATTATGACGAAAGATTGTGTTGGCACCCGACCAGTCAACGGTTTCAACAACATCCACAGGAATAGGCAAGTTGTTCCAATGCAGTTGGTACAGGTGCTCCAGTTGTGTGCCAATTTTCTGCTCATGAGCGCGAAGCAATGTTTGCAAATTTGCTATCCATTTTTTGTTGCGCTCATCTTGCGCATTCCAGTGGCACGCTTTGTAAGCGGCAGTAGCCAACACACGGATGTTGCGCACTGTGTCGACATACTGTTGCGCGGCGGTCGTAGTGATCTCTTCCTTGAATCCGGCCAACTGGAATCGAATCAGCATTTGCTGGCGGTCACCGAACCCGCCAGGGGAAATATTCTTTGAGTAGTAGTCGGCGGCCTCCTCCCAGTTTTGCCGAGTGGTGGGTGACAATTTGTTAAAGCAGGTTGAGTCGGTGTCGCGAAATAGTTCGGGATTCTTGAATCGCCGCGCGACACCCGCTGCAATCAGCGCGTCGTTGAGATTCGTATCAAGATTACTATAGAACGCGAAATGCGGAGAGGTGGCGATCGGCGTGCGCTCATGGGTGTCCACGTTCCCGCGTGCCTGCGCGATAGCGGGTTGAGCAAGCAGGAATACCGCCAGTAGCAGGTGCGGAATGCGAACGGAAAGCATGGAGGATTGGCGCATGATGAACGTGCAAACTGACGATCACACGTTGGACACGCGATGGGTCTTCTGGGTTTGGTGCGCTGAGCCTCCTCCTCGCCGCTACCTCGGCGGCATCCGCGGCGTAAACGTTATTGGCGACGAGTCGCTCCGACTGAACCGCGCGCGAGCTGTTCGTTGGTCGAAGCCGAACACAAAATTCCGTAACGCGCCGGCACCGATGCGCGGTTCGTGGGGTAGTCGGCAGGAAGCGCATGAATGGTAAGTGGCGGAGCCACAAACTGATGAGTGCCAACCGTAAGTGTGCCGTCGAGAATTCCCGTTTTCACGTTAGTAGTCGGAATTCCTGCGCCACCTGCTCGTCCCGTCACAACTGGCTCGCCCTTGAATGCGAGTTTCACTGAAAATTCCGGTTCAATGCCAAATGCTGCACTCGGTCGCGTGTCGATAATGGTTTGCTGCGGCTGCGTTCCGAACGCTGCCTGCACGGCCCAGATATCAGATACTCTGCGCATTTGCAACACGTCCCTGCCATTCGCATTCGGAAGAGTGTCTCGGCTTAGCCGAACCTTGGCGGCCGGATAGTCGATGGTGAGCAACAAGTCGTTGAATGCGGGCAATCCCAGCAAACCATCAACACCGCGCGGCGTTCGTGGCAACGCAACAAGAGTGACTTCACCTAACACTGCACTTCCGATTGCAATCGAATCGGCGCGGTATTCGTTTATGCCACCCGTAAAGTTTTTTAGCGTGAGCCCGATTTGTTTTGCAATAGAGTCGGAAACAACCAGAAAGCGCGCACCTGTTTCGATTCCGAATCGGAATGGTCCTTTCCCATTTACCATGACTTCGATGGCTGGCAGAGGAGCAAATTCACTGCCGGCGTTGATCATCGCGACTTCAGCGAACGCATTCACACGCGCGAACTTTGGCGGTGTTGAGTCGGGGCTTTGTGCGCTGGCGAAGTGAGAGTCACGAGCAACGCCAACAGTGTGCAGATGTGTCCCAGAGTCATGCGAATATTTTTCATAAGAGCAGTTTGTGAGCGTCGCGGTTCGTGTACAATCCGCCATCGGATGGGTTGTGTGACCAGGCGTTCGCTGGTCGCGTTGAGTGGACCATCGACATGTCCCGCGCGCCTGGTCCGCCCTGACGTGGAAAGTCGAATTGAAATTGAGTCCAGCGCTGACGGCCCAATGATCATCATACGTGCGGTCCGGAGGCCGCCGCCGAGTGCGCTGCTGAGCAGACTTTCTCCACGTGAACGTGAAGTGGCGACGCTGGTGGCACGGGGGCTTACGAACTCCGGGATTTCGCGCGAACTTGGTATTCAGACAAGCACTGTTAAAGATCACGTACATGAAATTCTGCAACACCTGGGTTCCGAATGCGAATAGTGGCGGCGACTGCAGAAGACCTTTCGGCCATTCACGCCGCTTACAATGCGGGTCGCGAAGTGCAGCGCGCGCAATCCACCACATCGTGGCCCGCATTCAGCGATGCTGCGATTCTTTCGGAGATTGAAAGGGAGCTGCTCTTTTGCGTGATCGACGGCGAAGAATTCGCTGGCGTATTTTCGGTGGCGTACAGCGACGAATTGCTGTGGGGAGAGCTTGAGCGTGGCACGCACATTTATCTGCATCGCATTTCACGTGCGCAGAATTACAATGGCCGCGGAATTGTTCACGCGGTGTTGGCGTGGGCGCGCGCAAAGTGTGTAGAGCTTGGGCGCGAAGGGCTGCGCGTTGACACGTGGGCGAATAACGCTTCGCTTGTTTCCTACTACGAGAAACTCGGGTTTCGGTTACTCGGTACTCGCTTGATTCCGATTGACCCGAGGCTATCGGTGCACTATCACGGCATTGAGTTGGCGCTGATGGAAGAACAACGAGAATAAAACGCAATGACGAACCAGCTCACCCAAGGGTGCCGGCATACTCCGCATCGCTTACCTTCTCCATCCAATCAACGGCTTTCCCATCGAGTGATTCCTGAACCGCAATGTGCGTCATCGCCGTTGTCGGTGACGCACCATGCCAATGCTTCTCGCCGGGTTCGAATTTCACAACATCGCCCGGATGAATTGCTTCAACTGTTCCACCTTCGCGTTGAGCGAGTCCGCTCCCAAACGTGACAATGAGAATCTGACCAAGTGGATGCGTATGCCACGCGGTGCGAGCGCCTGGTTCAAACGTCACTGCATTTCCAGCTGCGCGGGCCGGCGCGTTGACTGCGAACAACGGATCAATGCGCACAACTCCGGTGAACCAGTCGTCCGGGCCCCTCACCGACGATTGCGTGCCGCTACGTGTGATGTCCATGCTGTGCCTGTCTGTTTGCTCGTTGAACGAAATGACGACTTGACGGACCTGAGTGAACTTACGCACGAGCACGATCGCTGATCTACTGGGCAGTGCCTATCGAACCGCATCGAGGAGTTGCGGCCGCAATGGAGCGCGCGGGACGACACGCACTTGAGTCGGGTTAGTGCCGGGCTAGATTTCGTGAATGCATCGTTGTTCGATGCGACCCAAATCATTCTTAATATGACAACCAGTCTCATGATTCCGCGCTCAGTGATTCGCACGGCAATTATTGTCGGGATTATTGTGGCGTTCCTCACGGCACTTTTGTTCTATCGCGACCCCGCTGATGTCGGGCGATTCTTTCCGTTGGTCGCACCGTATCTGATCGGGTGGGTGCTGATGAACTTTATTTTCGGAAATGCATTTCCAACCGTGCAACTCGTCGTCGCGACGTTGTCAAATGGCTGCTTCTATGCAGTCCTCGTCATCGTCGTTTACCGAATGTGGATGCGCGTTCGCTCGCCGCGTGGCGCAACGAAAAACCCGCCACTCGGCTAACAGCGTCGATAGCAATTGATGAACGAGCGCACGAATCTCTTCACTCCGCCCTGAGCGCCTCCGTCGGACTCACGCTCACTGCACGACGCGCCGGCAGCCACGCCGCGAGTAGCGCCACCGTTTCAATAGTGACGATCACAATAGCGAATACCAGCGGATCGCGCGCCGAAGTATTGAACAACAATGGTTCCACCCATCGCTGCGCATTCAGCGCAACGAGAATGCCGAGTGCGACTCCAATTGTGGCGAGTTGCGCACCGCGACTCACGACAAGCTTCGCAATCGAACCAGGGCGTGCGCCGAGTGCAAGCCGCACACCAATCTCGTGGCGACGCCATGCAACCGCGTGCGCCATGATGCTGTACAACCCAAGTCCGGCGACTATCAACGCCAGAATCGCACTCAAGCCGAACGCAGTCATTCCCAAACGCAACGGACGCATTTCACCGTCGAGGCCCTGCGATAACAAACGGACGTTGATTGATTGAATTGAGGGATCAACTTTCTTCAAGGCTTGTCGCAACTCAGGCCAGGTAGTCGACACGTCACCGCGCGGGCGAACGAGCAGCGACGTTCCGCTGAATCCGATCTGTTGACCGGTTGGTACGTAATATTGGAAAGACGGTTCCTCCTTAAGACTGTTGCGATGTCCGTCCGCGGCGATACCCACAACGCGCGCGCAAGTGGCCTGACGATTTTCGATGCTGATGCATTGTCCCAATGCTTCCTGATTGGGCCAGAGTGTTTTTGCCATTGTTTCGCTTACAATGACAACCGCTTCGCTTCCTTCGTGATCGGCCGAAGTGAATGCACGACCCCGTCGAATTGCTGTTCCCATTGTTTTGAAATACTCATCACCAACGGCCGAGATGTACGGACCGCCCCCTGGTAACGCGGCTATTGAGTCGCGACCAGGAAGCCATATGCTTTGTGTGTACGTTTCAAAAAACGGAACACCTATCATGACTGCTGCGTTTTCAACTCCGGACGCGCGACGAGCCGCAGTAAGTAGTGCAGTGTACTGCGTTTGATCGGCGCGACGCACCCGTGTCCTCCAGTCCGCGAACGTTTCGTCAACATTGCGTTGAACACGTGGGAATCGGACGTCAACGGTTAGCACGCGGTCGGGTTCCATTCCCAAATCGACTGCGCTCACGCGCTGCATGCTGCGCAGAAACAAACCGGCGCCAACCAGTAGCACGACCGACAACATTGCCTGCACAACCGTTAGTGCATTGCGGAGCGGCGAGCGCAATTCTCCGGCTCGATTTCCGCTGCGCAGCGATTCACCTACATCGCGACGTCCCGCTTGCAACGCGGGCACTACCGACACTAACGCTCCGGTGAGCAGGGTGAAAGCAGCGACCGCGCCCAATACGCGCGGGTCCACAAGTGAGAAGGCCCACGAACCATTCGGGAAAAGCGCGCCTTGTAGCACGGGCTCCATTGCGATGATGACGATGAATGCGAACACTGCCGCACCGAATGCGAGCAACACGCCTTCCATTCCCAGCAAACGCATCACACGAACACGGCCGGAACCGAGTGCAACGCGCACCGCAATTTCTCGGCGTCGCCGAGCGAGTCGAGCAAGCAGCAGATTGGCGACGTTCGCGCAGCTCGCCAGAAGGATGAGCAGTGAAATGGCCCCAAGCCAGCGCGCCATCACCGATTCGACTGGTACATGCGCCGTCGCATCGTAGGATATCGGCGCTGCAAGATATTCCGCGCCGCGTAGCCATGACGCCCACGCCGGCAGCGCCGATTCCATTTGCGGGCGAAAGTGAATTAGTTCGCGCGATACACCGTCAACACTCGCTCCGGACTTCAAACGCGCGACAAATTCCATGTTCTGACTGTTGCGTGACGCGATCTTGATTGGAGTCCACATATCAACACGTGTGAACTCCGGACCGGTGTATCCGTTGGGCGCGACACCGATAATTGTATGAATGACGTTTTGGATTGTGATCGATTGGCCAATAACTTCGGGATCACTTCCCAAAGTCGTGCGCCAGTAGCGCTCGCTGATCACGACAACGTTATCGGCGTCTTCTGCCGCGCTGTAGAATCGTCCCTTTGCTGGTTGGACTCCGAGCAACGCAAACATTCCGCTGCTCGTCATCGAGACGGTGCGCATTTCCGACTCGACACCCTTGCCCACCATTGTGTTGTCAACGCGATAGGCGGCGATGCCTTCGATGCCTTGCATCTGTCCGCGCAATGTGGCGAGAGTGGTGTACGGAAGCCACGGCATCGTGCGCGGCCCCGGCTCGGTTTGATTGACGCGCACACGACTGTACAATCGCACCAGTTGGTCGGGATTCCGCACGTATTGTGGGCCGCGCAGCAATACGCGATCGACCACGCTGAACGCGGCGACATTGAGGCCGATGCCCAGTGCAAGAATGCCAATGATGAACGCCGTAATGCCCGGTTCGCGCGTGAGACGACGCAGTGCGTAGCGCGTATCCTGCACCATTGAATCCCAGCTTTCGCGCAGTCGCATGTGTCGATTCCGGTCGATGGCGGTTTCGTGAAGATCCGTGATGGTGTTGTCGTCCAGCGCGAACAGTCGGCGCGCCTCTGTTTCCGCTTCGGATTGCGACCGGCCGTCGCGCACGAGTTGTTCGGCGCGCAGAGCAATGTGCAATTCCATTTCGTCGTGCAATTCACGCGTGGCGTCTTCGCGCTTTAGTCGATCGAGTCGAAACAAGCGACGCACGTTGGGGCGCAGTGGTTTCATCATTTTGCACCGCGCGGCGAAGCGAGCAGAATGTCGTTCATAGTTGCGGCGTAGCGAACCCATTGTGCCGTTTGCGCGGCGACGTCTCTGCGACCGGCGGTGGTAATTGTGTAGTAGCGTGCGCGACGGTTGGCGTCGGTGGTGCCCCAGCTGGCGGCGACCAGTCCACGCTTCTCAAGTCGGTACAGCGCCTGGTACAGCGCGGCGTCTTCAAGTGCGAGTCGATGACCTGAGCGCGTTTCCAGCCACGATGTGATTTCGAAGCCGTGCATCGGCTGCCACGTGAGGGCTTTCAGCACAAGCACGTCGAGGGTGCCTTAATGACGGGGAGTGGTTCGATGGCAGCCATGAGCGTTATCCAAGGGTTTCTATTAAGACACTTAGACAACGGAAAGGGTTGGCCGCCAGCGACGAGGGGCGAAGAGTTCACCCTGGGTTCTTGTCGTACGGTTCGCGATTCGTGTTACAGTGCGGGTACCACAGGCTTCATCTCACACTGGGCCCGCTTGCCATGCAATGTTCGCGCATTCTCGTCGTTACCGGCGCTTCAGGTGCCGGAAAGACAACCCTGGTTCGCACACTTGAAGCACGCAGCGTGCCCGGCGTGTCGTTTCATTATTTCGATTCCATTGGCGTTCCGTCGGTTGAACAGATGGTTGCCGATTACGGAGGCGGCGCACAGTGGCAATTGGCGATGACCAACCAATGGATTGAGCGACTTGCTGACAATGGCGACGGATTATCAGTGCTCGATGCGCAGGTGCGCCCAAGTGCGTGCCGTGAGGCGTTCACGCGCATGCACGTAGACGGACACATTGTGCTGATCGATTGTAGGCCGGACGTGCGCGAAAATCGATTGCGTGAGTTGCGCGGGCAGCCGGAACTTGTCACGCGCGACATGGCGTGTTGGGGGAGCTATTTGCGCGGTCAGGCAGATGCGTTGGGATTGCCTGTCATCGACACGACGTTATTAAGCGTTGAGGCGGCCGCAGACATTCTGCACGCGCAAGTCAGCGCACATTCGGCGTCACTTTAGTCACTCCGTGGCTGCGTTGAATACTTTACGGCTTTCGCGTGAATCGGTGTGGTAGATTCTCGCAAACACTATCGGCGCTAGCCGAACCAACCACTCATTCGCCAATGTCCTTTCGCACGGCCGTACCATTCATACTAATGTCATTTCGCACCGGTGTACTATGCATACTTGCGATTTCCGCGGGCGTGGCGCGCAGCGCAAGTGCGCAGACGCCGATACCCGCGAAAATCATGCAGCAGCTGTCGCTTCAACTGCGCCACGACGTTCCGGCGATGCGCGATTGCACCACGAAATCGAAATATCCGTTCACTGCGCGTGCCGTTGATTTGAACGGCGATTCGAAGCCGGAATACCTGCTCGCATCTGCAAGCGAATGCGAGTGCGGGCAGGTGAACTGCTCACAATGGGTGTATCGCGCCAACGACAAGGCGTTTGATTTGTTGCTGGAGGCCGAAGGTTATGTGCTGAACATCGGCGCAACTTCGCACCGCGGATATCGTGATCTCAGAACGACGTCACGCAACAGTGCGGCGATTGTGAATCACGTGTCGTACGCGTTTCGCGGAGTTCGTTACGAACGTGCGGGCAGCACCATTGAGAATCTCGACACACACGAATCGAAACCCACTGAGCGTGCGATTCAGTTTGTGAAGGGAGCGTCTTCGGCTACGATAACTGGAAGCGCGTCTGCTGGCTTTCCCGACAGTTGGACATTCAAAGCGCAAAAAGGACAAACAGTTACGATGAATTTGCAGTCAGCGAGTGAACCCAAAACATCGTTCACACTCGTAGCTCCAGGCACCGTTGACCGGCGCATGATTACGGACAATCAAACCAAATGGAATGGCGCGCTGCCCGTCGACGGCGTGTACACGATTCTTGTTGATACGAAGGGCGATGGGCGCGCGACGTATTCGCTGACGATGGCGATTCATTAGTTCACCACTTTGCGCGATGTTAGCCTCACCGTTCCCGAAGGGCGCTCTACCCGTTGCTCGGCCCCACGGTTCCGGCAAGACAACGTTGCTGCAATGCCTCATGGGTCTGCGCCCTGTGCTGACGGCCGTGCATCGGTGCTCGACGTCGACGTCAGAAACATCACGCCGAGTTTGCGCCGTCGAATTGGCTATGTCGCGGAAGGGCAGGAACTACCGGGGCGCCCGTTCTCACGCGGCGGTAACGCGGCCGCGGACTGCAGGGGAGGTACTGACGCCAACACTGCTGGTGGCGGTTGTGGCTCTCGCCGGCATCGCGCTGCCCGGCACATCAATTGTGTTTGTCGCCATGGATACAAATCTCAACATGATGATGCGCATTCTGGCATCCACAACACTCTCCTCTGGAGAATGGGCGCTGGCCGCGCTCGTCATCGCAGGGCTTACGCGTGATCTCCGTTACTACGACCATCTGTGAACAGATTGCGCGCTACTTCTACCCCGCAGCTTCGGCTGGCGCTTGATGAAGTAGGACAGAATTTCTGCGCGTGTGTTGACGTCGAAATGACGATAGAGCTTTTGCACGTATTGATGCACTGTTGTCGGCGCCAGGCCGACCGCCGTGGCGATGTTTTTTTCGCTCAGCCCTTGC
>JBDUAX010000071.1:0-13560 GCA_040004455.1 Gemmatimonadaceae bacterium | reverse complement strand
CATGTTGAAAATGGATTTTCTTGGGCTCACCACGCTCACGATTATTGACGACACCCTGAAATTGATCAAAGAGCGCACGGGCGAAACCGTAACGCTCGAAGAAAAAGGATTTACCGACCCTGAGACCTATCGCTTGTTGCGCACGGGTCGCACTGGTGGGGTGTTTCAGTTTGAATCGCCGCTGGCGACGGATGTATTGAAGCGCATGCGCTGCGATCGCTTTGACGATCTTGTCGCATCGAACGCGCTGCTGCGCCCTGGTCCGTTGGATGCGGGCATGCACAACGTGTACATCAAGCGTAAGCGTGGCGAAGAAGACGTTTCGTACGCGCTTCCGGAACTTGAAGCTATTTTGGGCAATACCTACGGCGTCATCACCTATCAGGAACAGGTGATGCGTATTGCGCAGGTGTTAGCTGGCATCTCGCTGGCCGAAGCAGATGTGCTGCGGAAGGCCGTCGGCAAGAAAGACGCCGACCTTATCAAAGTTGAACTGGGCAAGTTCAACCAAAAAGCTGTTGCGCGCGGCCATGATCAGAAAATCGTTGATGAACTGACGGCGCAAATTGAAACGTTTGGGCGCTACGGATTCAACAAGTCGCACTCCGTCGCATACTCGGTACTTTCGTATCATACGGCCTGGCTCAAGACGCATCACGCCGCCGAATTCATGGCCGCGCTGTTGTCCGCGCAAATTGGCAAGACTGAAGAAGTCATCAAATACATCAATGAAGCGCGCGAACTCAGCATCGAAGTCCTCGCGCCTGATGTGAATGAATCGGGATGGCGCTTCAATGTTGTCGCGGACAAACGCATTCGCTTTGGATTGGGCGCTGTTCGGAACGTTGGACGCAGCGCAGTCGATTCATTGCTGGCTGCACGTAAGGACAGCGCGTTTACATCGCTGCACGATATGTGCGCGCGAGTTGATCTACGCGTCTGCAACAAACGGGTGTTTGAAGCATTGATCGCGGCCGGCGCTTGCGACTCCCTCGGCGGACACCGGGCGCAGTTGATGGCAGCACTCGATCACGCGATCAACGAAGCGTCCCTGCGACAGGAAGAGGCCGCTAAGGGCCAGGGTTCACTGTTTGGCGATCTAATGGGTGCCGACACAGAATCCGTTGCCGTCGCCACCTTGCCCGCATTGCCGAATATCGCTCACTGGAGTGAGAGCGAGCGCTTGCAGCGCGAGAAGGACCTTCTTGGCTTCTACATCTCCGGCCATCCGCTTGAGCCCTTTCGAACGGAATGCGAGCTATTTGCGTCGCACACGGTCGACCGGTTAGGGGAATGGAGCCCAGATGTCGTCACCCTCGGCGTAGTCGTTACGGCAATCAAGCGGCAGTTCAGCAAACGGAACGGTGCGGAGTTTGCTCGGTTGACAGTCGAGGATTTTACGGGATCTTCCGAAGTGCTGGTCTTCCCGGAGGCATGGTCGGTGATCTCCGATCGCGTTCGGGCGGACATTCCAGTCCTGCTCAAAGGCGGCTACTCGCGTCGCGATCAGGGAGTTGAAGACGCAACGTTCATCGTGAACGAAGTAACTCGTTTCGCGGAAGTTCGTGCCAGCGGTGATCTCGCGGTCGCTATTGATCTCAAAGCAGACAGCGAAGTGTTGCCGTCGGTGATGGAAGATGTTCGCGTGATGGTGGAGAAGAACCCGGGATCAGCACCACTGGAGCTTCGCTGGAACGAGAACGGCAGTGACCCCATTCGCTTTCGATCGCGTTCGCTCACCATCACTGCTTCACCCGTAATTCTTACCGACCTTCGCGCCATTCTTGGCGTCGACCGTGTGCGCCTGGTGCGCACCGGTTCATAAAAAGTCGTTTCTCTCGCACCGAATTCTCAATGGCTTCGAGCGTACTGGAGTTTGAGCGGCCCATCGCCGAACTCGAGAGACAGATAGATGAGTTGAAGAAGTTGAGTGGCGAACGCGACGTAGCTCACGAAGTTACGTTGTTGGAAAAACAACTTGATACCATGCGCATCGATATCTACCGTGCGCTGACACCGTTGCAGCGCGTGCAGGTTGCGCGCATTGCGCGCCGTCCGTTTACCGCGGACTATATCGAACTTGCGTTTACCGATTTCATCGAGTTGCACGGCGATCGTGCGTTCCGCGATGACGCTGCCATCATGGGCGGCTGGGCGCGCCTCGAAGGGGAAACGGTGATGATCATTGGTCATCAGCGTGGACGCGACATCAAAGAGAATTTGAAACGCAACTTTGGCATGCCGCATCCTGAAGGGTATCGCAAGGCATTGCGTCTCATGAAGCTCGCCGAAAAATTTCAGGTGCCGGTTATCACGCTCATTGATACCCCAGGTGCCTGGGCCGGACTTGGCGCAGAAGAACGCGGACAAAGCGAAGCAATTGCGCGCAATTTGTTTGAGATGAGTCAGTTGCAGGTGCCAATTGTTGCAACGGTCATTGGCGAAGGTGGCTCAGGTGGCGCACTCGCACTCGGCGTCGCTGATCGCGTGATGATGATGGAAAATGCCGTGTACTCCGTTATTACCGTTGAAGGTTGTGCTGCAATTCTCTGGAAAGACGGAAGCCCGGAGACGAAAGCGAAAGCTGCCAGCGCTCTTCGGCTTACGCCGCAAGATCTCATTGAGCTCCGCGTGATTGATGAAATCGTGCCAGAGCCGCATGGCGGCGCGCACGCGAATCATGAAGCGACTGCTGCCAGTTTGCGGGAAGCTCTTATTCGCCACATCGACGAACTGAAAAAATTCAAGCCGGACAAGCTCATTCGTCGTCGTCGTGAAAAGTTTTTGCGCATGGGACAGTTCGCCGAGTAGGCGAGATTATTGTGGCGCATCTCATAGAAGTCGCGTTTCGCGGCAACCGCAAAGACTTCTTCCGTTGGGAAGAGTCTGCTCCCCCGTCGCTCAAAACGGCTGTAATTGTCGAGGCCGATCGCGGTGAAGACCTCGGTCACGTGCATTCCACTGGCGAACTCGCTGAGGTCCGCTGCAAAGGATGCCCCCATGGCTGCGGAACCGCACCGCCGTCTCGCCAGGCACTACGCGTCGCGTCGCTCGCCGATCAATTGCAGTTCTCTGAACTGGCAACGGAGAATGAATCCGCGCGTCAGAAGGCCATGGAGCGCGTAAAAGCGAACGGCCTGGTCATGAAATTGACTGACGCCGAGTGGCAATGGGATCGAAAGAAACTAACGTTCTTTTTTACCTCCGACAGACGCGTTGACTTTCGCACGTTGGTGCGCGAACTCGCGTCGATGTTTCGGACGCGCATTGAACTCAAGCAGATTGGTGTTCGCGACGAAGCCAAGCGTTTGTCGGGCATCGGCCGCTGCGGCCGCGAATACTGTTCGTCGTCGTGGTTGCCCGATTTGCGCCCGGTGAATCTCGCTGTCGCGAAAGATCAAAAGCTGTCGCTCAATCCTTCGCAGATTTCGGGGGCGTGCGGACGTTTGATGTGCTGTTTGCGTTATGAGCACGAATTTTATGTGGAAAGTCGTCGTCGCTTTCCAAAAGAGGGGCGCATTCTTCGCACTAAGATTGGCGACGAGAAAGTTCTATCGTGCAACATCTTTCACGAAACCCTCACGCTGCGCTCTGCCGAAGGTGACACGCGCGTTGTGCCGCTCGCGGAATTACGCGCGGAGATGGAATTGTTCGGTGGAGTGCTAATGGTGGACCGGGCAGTTGAAATCGAATCACAGAACGCTCCGTTTGACGAAGCGTTGATGTCGGAAACGCAGGAATTCATGGTTGCGCGCGAAACGCTTCCAATGCTCGACATTCTGGTGCAACCGAGCGACGATTTTGTGAAAGAGCCAGAACCGGAAGTCGAGCAGATCATCGTTGATGTTGCTGCAGAAACTATTGTTGTCGTGGAAACGATGAGCGTCAATGTCACGCCACCTGTTTCCGACACAGGCAGCGCGGCGACATCCGGCGTTGCTGGTTCTCCGGGCGTTTCACCGAACGCGGCGACAAATTCCGACGACGAACCTCGTCGCAAACGACGTCGAGGGCGTCGTGGTGGCCGCCGTTTACGTGGCGCCGACAACCGTAACAACGCCAATAGTTCACCGAACTCCGCGACAGAAAACAGCGCCGAGAACAACTCGCCGGACGACGACGATTCGGATTCAGATTCCGAAAATTAGTTGTTGAACGGACACAACCCATCGAAAGACACGTGCAACGTTTTTATCTCACCACCGCCATCGACTATTCGAATGGCGATCCGCACATTGGTCACGCCCTCGAGAAAATCGGCGCCGATGTAATTGCCAGATATCACCGGCTTCGTGGTGACGACGTGCATTTCCTCATGGGCATGGATGAACACGGCCACAAAGTACAGCAGGCCGCAGCACAACGCGGCGTGACACCTCAAGCCCTGGCCGATGAAATCGCTGAGCGTTTTCAACAAACGTGGAAGCGATTGCACATAAGCAATGACCAATTCATTCGGACAACGAGTGCTCATCACAAGGCGGGCGTTCAGGCGCTCATTCAGCGAATCGCCGATCGCAACCCAGACGATTTTTACGAACGTTCGTACACTGGCTGGTATTGCGTTGGCTGCGAAGCGTTCAAAACCGCCAATGAAATTGTTGACGGGCGATGCATGCTGCATCCAACGCGCATTCTGGAACAAGTTGAAGAGCGCAATTGGTTTTTCCGTTTATCCAGATATCAGGAATTCCTGCAAAAATTGCTGTCGGACAATCCGAACTTTATTCAACCCGAGAGTCGTCGCAACGAGATTCTTGGTTTGTTGTCTGTTGGCCTTGAAGACGTTTCAGCAAGCCGTGCGCGCCTTGACTGGGCGGTGCCGTTTCCGCTCAAGCTTTCCAACGGTGAACAACAAGGCACGTACGTGTGGTTCGATGCGCTGCCCAACTACCTCACGGCCACGGGTTTTCCCGAATCCGGATTTGAAAATCGTTGGCCCGCTGACCTGCACGTAATCGGGAAAGACATTACACGCTTTCACGTGGTAATCTGGCCAGCAATGCTGCATGCGGCCGGACTTCCATTGCCGAAGCAAGTGTGGGGACACGGATTTGTTCAAATCAACGGTGAGCGTTTCTCGAAGAGTGCGGGGGTAAAGCTCGACCTCGACGAAACCATTGATCGCTTTGGTGCTGATGCGTTTCGCTATGTGCTGTTGCGCGAAGTGCCCTTTGACAGCGACGGAAATTTTTCGTGGGAACGCTTTGAAGAGCGCTACACCAGCGATCTCGCCAATGCATTCGGTAATCTCGCGAGCCGAGCAATCGCAATGGTGGAGAAGTACTGCAGTGGCGTTGTGCCAAGCTCGACGCGCCCTGAAGCAGAGTTGCCCGACGACGCAGACATTCGCACCTATCACTCGGCGCTTAATGGCTCTCGTGGATTTCTGCTGAACGAAGGACTGACGGCCGTGGCGCGTCAAACGGCGCGCTCAAACGAATACACGCAGGAAATGGCTCCGTGGCAATTGGCCAAGGACCCCGAGAAGCGTGCGCAGCTTGAGCAGGTACTCGCCTCGCTCGTTCGGCGCATTGCTCGACAAGCAATTCAGCTGCTCCCTTTTATGCCTGAAAAGGTCGCCGAACTCTGGCAACAACTCGGTGCCCCGATTGACCTGGGAGCGGTGCGTTTTAGTGACATCGAAACGTTGAATCCAAGCGGTTGGACCGTTTCCAAAGGCGCAATTCTTTTTCCGCGTCCAGTGGCGCCGCCGCCACGCCAGTAGCGTAAAAGTTCGCGCTCCTCAGTTCTTCGGCTTGCTGAAATCCACCGTTGGCGCCACCCGGGCCGACGCATCCGTAACATCGAAATAATTTCTCGGCTTCGCACCAGTCGCCTTGGCCGTCAGCGTCTGCGGAAATTTTCGAATGTATTCGTTGTACGTTTTCACCGTCGAGTTATAGTCCGTGCGCGAAACTGCAATGCGATTTTCTGTTCCCGTAAGTTCATCCTGCAACTTCAGGAAATTTTCATTCGACTTGAGCTGCGGGTACGCTTCAACCACTATGCTCATCCTGCCCAATGCACTGGTCAACTGTTGGTTCGCGTTCGCCAACTCAGCGGGGTCAGCATCTTTCCCTTTGGCCAACGCTCCAGTCAGACCGGCGCGCGCTTGCGTTACTTGCGTCAGCACGTCGTTCTCCTGTTGCGCAAACCCTTTGACCGTGTTGACAAGATTTGGAATGAGATCGGCGCGACGCTGCAACTGGGCCGCGATATTCTGTTGAGCCGCGGCGGCCGCCTCATCGTACGACTGAATCGTGTTGTATCCGCAGCCTGTCAGCAGCAGCGGTATCGCGACGAGCAGCGCGAGTGCACGCGAAGTTTGCCGAACATGCATAGTGATTCCCCTTGTGTGTGTGGTGCGCATGAAAAACAACGCCATCAAACCGCTGAATACCCATCGAGATACTTTACGAGCGCTTCCAGGCTGGATACATACGCATCCAACGTGGCCGCTGTGTCAGTGTCTGAAATTGAACGACCATCGCGAGCCAACGCTATCACTCGGTTTAATGGCGCCGCATCAAAATTGGCAAGCGTCGCGACCGCTTGCGCGACTGCGCGATACTCTCGTGGTGGCACCTCACCGGCAAGCCGCATCACTGCACGAAACACCACCATCAGCGCACTCAAACTGTCGGCCATGAGTGCCGATTGTCGCTTGGTATCCGTACCTGCCGACATTACTCCGGTGCGCAACTTGAGCAATGTTGCCATGGCCTCGCGCTCCACCTGCAACCGCAAATCTTTGGGCAACACTTGAATTCCATCGAATGGCGCAACACCACTCAGCACTCGATGCCGTTCAAGTATGTCCGCGTATTCCATGGGAAAAATGTCCGCGGAACTTCTCCACTCGTCCTGCGTCAACGTTAGCGGCGGCGGATTTCCTGCGTCCGTCCACGACCGCGCAGTCTGTGCAAGTTTCTGCAGATGCGCGCGGTCAATTCGCTCAACAATGACCAGCACGTTTTGATCTGACTTTCCTTCAATGTGCTCGCCCGACGCGGCAGAACCATATAGCACGACAGTGCGCAAACCGCTCCCGTAAACCTGGGTCAGTTGCTTCACCAGTTCGTCCAGCGTCATCGATCCCTTGTATGCCATCTGTGTGCTTGCTCCCGTTTACCAGTCGGATCCGCCGCCGCCGCCACTGAAACCACCACCACCACCAAACCCGCCGAATCCGCCACCGCCGCCTCCTCCTCCACCAAACCCGCCACCGCCACTCCAACCGCCGCCCCGGCGTCCGCCGCTGTTCATCAGAATGAAGGGCAACCAACTCAGACATCCGCCGCCACCGCCACCACGTCGCGCCGATGAGAGCACGACGAACACAATCACCGCAATGATGATGAGCGTCTGAAATGTTCCTCCCCCGCCTCGACCTGCGTTGGGCGCATTCTGGAAATCGGACGGATCCCGCGCCGACACTCCATCAAGCGATACACCGAACTCCTTCGCGTAGAGTCCGGCAATCTGAGTTGCGATGTACTGAATTCCCTCGGAGTACTTTTTTTGCTTGAAGAACTCTCCCGCCGCTCGGCATATCGATCCGGCCGTAGCGTCGGTGATAAAGCCTTCAACGCCGTTGCCCGATGCAATGCGACAATGCCCACCGCCGTCGCTGGAGCTCTCTTTCGGAACCACCAGAATGATGACGCCCGCGTTCCGCGCCCTGTCTCCAACCGCCGCGGCAGCGCCAACTTTCCATTCGCGACCAATCTGGTACGCCACGTCCGTCGGATCGCGGCCGCCAAGATCGTTCAAGGTCACGACCACCATCTCACCACGTGTGGCAGCTTTCACGCGTTCTGAGAGGCTCTCGAGCTCGCCACGAGTGTCGGCAGGAATGACGTTGGCGAAGTCGTTCACGAAGCCTACGTATTGCGGAACCGCAAAGGACTGCGCGTTAAGCGGAAACGCAACGCCCGTAAGCGCCATTATACCACACATTAGCCAGCAGAGGACGTATTTCACGCCGTGATTCTCCGCCGACGACTCTTCTTCACATCGTTACGAATCATCAGGATGTATATGTCGAGGAGCAGGCGCACGGTTCCAATTTGTCGGTTGGTTGACGGTTTTGTGGCTTTTTCGCTAAAAATCTTCAGATTCTCACTCGGAGGGGCACGCGTTGCTAGACGAACTGTCCCAAACGTGGCAGCTTTAAAACAGTTGCGCGTTCAACATTAATCCAACTGACCATGCCAGGGATTCTCGCGAGAGCTGTTCCACGGCCATCACGACGGCGCGTCCTGTCTGTTGGAATGTTATTGATTTGGGGATCACTTTGTCCGCAGTCGCGTGCGCGCGCGCAAATTGCAAATGTGCCTCTGGGGCGGCGCCAGCTGGTTGGAGTTGTGCGGGATGCGAACGGTGCGTCGCTGCCCGATGTGACAATCACAATTCCCGGCTCAAGCGTTCTCACAAACCTCCGAGGTACTTTCGAACTGTTCACGATGGACCTTGATACCGTTACCATCTCGGTGCGGCGCGTGGGATTTGAGCCGGTTGATGCGCTTCTTTCAGCGCGCAACAAACTCTGGGATACGGTGGTCGTGCAGATGGACCCGACCGCGCAACGACTCAACAAGGTAAAGATTACGGATGCGCCAACACGTGGAGCACTTGGGTTGCGCAATTTCGAGGAAAGGCAAAAGCGCGGGCTCGGCCAATTCGTCACTCGTGCCGAAATTGTGGAACGCGGCGCATATAAATTGAGCGATGTTTTGCGCACGAAGCGCGGCGTGAATGTCGTTCGCGGCAAGGTGCGCTTTGCTGCGTACACAGGTTCTCGGGGAACGCTTTGCCAGCCCGATATCTGGCTTGATGGTATTCGCTCCATTGCGATGGAAGTGGACGACTTGTTGCCGAGCACCGTTGAGGCAATTGAGCTCTACCCGTATCTGTCCACCATTCCAATTGAGTTTCAACGCGTTGGCGCGAATACGACACCGTGTGGCTCAATCGTTATTTGGACGCGCATTCCGAATTCCCGAACGCCTTAGGCCAATGTCCAATCTTCAGAACTCAGTTGGACGACAAAATGCCGTCGTGTGTAAGTCCGTGTTCAGGAGCCTCTCAAAACGAACAAATGCGCCCTCCGGCAAGCCGGTATTCAGGAAACTCTCAACCGGAATGGGAGTGCTGGCCGCGGTGGCCGTCGCGACGTCATTAAGCGCATGTCGTCACGCCGCTTCGTCCACGGTTTCCACCGCCATACCGGCAAGCACTGCGGAGACTCCAATTGGTCATCCGTTTGGCGATTCCGTAACGCACTCGGTGCGGGTGCTGTCGCTGAACACCAAAACGGAGACGGCCGATGTTTATGTGGGCCGCCCCGATAACACCATCGTTTTGGCAGTCGAACCCGGGCGCGATATCGAACTCATTTTTCCGGGTGCCATGACGGTGAAGCAACTAAGCGACAACCGGTTTCAATTTTTCATGCAACGCTTTGAATTGGTAAAAAGCGAACCGAAGCCCGCAGATGCGTCCGCGAGCCGACGGTCGTATGAGGCCTGCACCAAAGCTCGCGCCGCGGCGCAGCGAGCCGAACGGACACGGCAAGCAAGTCGACGAGACAGCTCAGGCAGAGTTGCTGGGGGTGAGCCTCCATCGGCACAAAAGGACAATTTCGTTTGCGATATGACGCCAGAATCGTTGGCTAAACCGTCCTGGTCCCAGAATCGATTACCACCGCGGCCGGCGCGCGAGCGCTACCTCGTGGTGCTGTCCTCATCGCAGCCGATTTCATACGCTGACTTGAATCAACGCCTGTCAACCATGACGGCCGTTGCACCCAATGTTGCATTGACCATGGAAGCTATTGCTTCAGGAATTTACGCTGGGACGTCGGGAACGTGGGGTGGCACGTACGTGAGCTGGTAGGCTAGCGTTCCCGGCGAATTACAAAAACCCGGAAGTGTCGAAAACAGTACAGTTCAGTGATTTTTCAGCGTGTGAATTACCAGCACCCCGCAATTTGAATTGAGTCGGCTGTACTGACTTGGTGTTTGCGATGAGCCCGAGAAGTATTCAATTGCCTGCACGCTGCTCGTCAAGAATTGATTGACGTCTACTGGCTCGGCCGGTGAGGTCGAGTTGAGGAGTGTGTTATCGAGGTATACGCGAGCATAGCAGCCCGGAACAATACCCATTCGTTTTTCACCTTCGTCTGGTACGTATGAATCTTGTCCGTACATCTCAGCTCGTGTCGGTTTGGGCCTGTTAGGCAAGGTGCGATCGATTGGTGTCACGTACCGCTTGCTCATTACCCACCCTTGCGTTGACCTGCCATTCACCATGCCTAAACCTGGCACCTGTGCAAGTACACTCGGCATGCGAATGTTTCCCTGTTTTTCAAGGTCGGCCCGCGTCAGAAAATAACCAAGTCCAAGCGCGCGATGCTCGAAAAACGAAAGCGGCAAGCTTACTTCACCGACAACTCGCACAGAATCGAGCAGTGTGAAATGTGGCATGATGATTGGGCGCTCCGCCGTCTGTCCCTTGCGAAATTCGACGCGCGATTCGAACGGCACGAAACCAACGTGACGCGCTTGCACTGTGTACGTACCCGGCGGAATATCAACGATGCGAAATGCGCCTTTCGCATCACTCGTAGTCGTTTTCGATAACTCCGGTAACAAGACCTCCACGCCGACAATTGGTTTCAGCGTGGTATCAGTAAACACTTTCCCTTGCAATGTCGCGGAATTCTTTGACTGTGCCCAACCTGTCATCGCCATCGACAGTGAAAGCAGGAAGGCACAGCACAAGGCGGACGTTCGTCGCATCACGGTCATCTCCACTGATTGCGAATTCGAAATGCATCGACTACGCGATGCCGTTGCTGTATCGACGATACGTAATGCGGCACCATCCGCAAGCCGTATCCACCGTTCGCGAAAGCCCTGTTGGAGTCAGCCCGTCCGCGCTCCATCACCGTACCACCGTAATCTCCCGCGCACCCACCGGCACCGGCACTCGCACTTCTGCCCCGCCCGGCCATCTCACCCATACGGCAGTCGGGATTCCGCTCAGTCCAAACACCTGTACTGCTCCATTCTGCGACCAATATCCTGCACTCGTCTGCACCTCGCGCACCGGTCCCATGGTCGCACCGTACACGACGCGCAATTGTGTTCCGACACCGTCAGGATTGCTCGCCGGACCTTTCACACGCACGCGCAGTCCCGGTTTCGCTCCGCGATTTTCAAACAGACGTGTTGCGCCTCCATTTTGCGAAATTGCTAAATCCAATCGTCCATCATTGTTGAAATCAGCGTACGCCGCGCCGCGTTGATCGCCGTACACAGTCAGTCCCGACTGCTGGCCTGGCATCGGAACAACACCACCCTTGCCATCGCCGCGCAGCAACAGACTTCGTCCTTCGTCGTAGCGCGGCGAACCAATCACACTCGGGAAGAAATTCTGCGCAAGAAACACATCCTCGGCGCCATCCCCGTCAAAGTCGGCAACACCAACTGCGAAGGCGGGCGCCCATTGAGCTTCGGCGGGTAGTGATATTGCCTCGAAATGATCGCCGCGATTGAGGAACAATGTGTGATCAAGCGTCCGAACCGCCAGTTGCTGCGCTGTCGACATCGATTCACCAAGCACGTCTTGCACGGATGCGCTCGCGTACGCACCAAAACTGTTCGCACGAGTAACAGCGCCGCGCACTGCCATGCGCACACGCGGATAACTGTTGAGCGGCATCAACTTGTTTGTCTTCGCATCGGTTTGCGCCAGCAGCATCTCCATTTCGCCACCTGCACCGAATGTGCCGTATGTCATCGACAGAGGCCGGCTGCTATCGACTGCAACACCGGTGTTTCTTCCCCAACTCGTGGCCACAAGATCGAGTTTGCCGTCGCCATTCAAGTCCCCCGCCGCAACGCCGTTCCACTCACTTGTCAACCGCGAGAGTCCCCATGAATCAGGTGCAAGTTGCAATCGGCCATGCCCGTCGTTGAGCAGCAACACCAACGACCCAAAGTCGCGCGACAACACGAGATCGGCAAAGCCATCACCATTCATGTCGGCGAACATCGCCGACGTCACCATGCCAATGTCACGCAGGACTGCGCTGTTTGCAGTATCCAGCACGAATGTCCCGTTCACGTTCCGAAACAACCCCGACGACGCGGGCATCGGATATCGCATTGGCATTGCACGTGAACCCACAAACAAGTCCAGTGCTCCATCGTTGTCGTAATCGCCCAGGGCTATTGGACCCGTTGACGATGAATGCGAACCAACAGCGGCTTGCGCAGTGCTCGTCATCGCTCCGTGTGATACGGCAATCTTCACTGCGGCCGGTTGCGCAATCATCTCCGCTTCCGAGCGCAATTCCCAGGTTGCAACACCTGCGAGCAAACTGGTTGCGCCATTGGACGTCATGCCCAACACCGTGGTGAAATCCTGTGTTGCCACGGGACCGCTTTCAGGTTGCGGCACAAGCTTGCCAGCCACGCTGCGAAATACCGCAACGCGTCCCCCTTTGCCCGTGCCGACAATCAAATCCTCGGTTCCGTCGCGATCGACGTCGTACCACGCCACACCGGGGCCGAGTTGTGAGAGCGCGTTCGGCAGCAGAAACTGGCGATCCCAGTCGTCGAACGTGTTTTCGGTGTGGGTATGTCCCTTGAGCTCTGCTGTCGCGTCGACAAACAACGTTGAGTCTTTCCGTATGGAGGCAGTCGCAGGCTTCGTACTCAATCGTTGCGAAATTTCGTACGCTCGATTGGGCCGCACATTCGCAATCGTTGTGCGGCGACCGTCACGCCAGTCGATTACGAGCATTGCTGAATCGGACTTGCCCATTGCAAACGACATTTCATAGTCGCTGTGCGACAAATACAATCCGCCCACCACCACTTCGTGCGTTTGCAGTGGCACCGCGCCGTTGTACAACGTGACCTTGGCGCCAACCGCTTGCGTGTTAGGTGCATCACCACGCAACCGTACAGCGACTCGCGGCGCCGTCGCGTCGTTCCGCAGTACCAATGCCGGCGCTCCAAGGCGATTGATCACGACGTCAAGATCGCCGTCGCCATCTAAATCGGCCGCTGCAATGCCATGCGAAATGTCTTCGTTAATGCCAAATCGCCACGAGGCACTCATGTTCTCGAACGTGAGGTCGCCGCGATTTCGAAACGCCACATTCTTCAGTTTGAGCGTGGGAAACTCCCAGCGCTGCCGCTGCCACGGCACACTGTTCAGACGATTCTGCAACCCCTCTTGCACGTCCGCATCCATCAAGTCCCACAGGTGTCCATTGGCCACGAGGATGTCCTGCCATCCATCGAGATCCACGTCCATGAAGAGTGAGCCCCACGACCATCCGCTGGCCGCAACACCCGCTGCATTCGACACCTCTGCAAAGGTGCCATCACCGCGGTTGATGAACAGCGAGTTGCGCTGCATCTGCAATTGCAATTCCATCTCGCCGATTTTTTTCGGCAACGCCGTATGTGTCGGCATCTGCGTCTTGAGTCGCCTCGCGTCGTTGCCCAACATGTCCGTCTCGAACAAATCAGGAAGACC
>JBDUAX010000435.1:0-3999 GCA_040004455.1 Gemmatimonadaceae bacterium | reverse complement strand
GTTGCCGCGGCGGCGCTCCTGTTCGGCGCGGCGTACACTTTGCAGAATCTCTTCCAGTCCATGGGGTGGAATAGCATCCCATACAATGCGTTTCTCGCAGTGCCCTACATTTTGACGCTCATTGTCCTGGCAGGGGCGCGATCAAAAGCGGCTGCTCCGGCCGCTCTCGGGAAGCGCGATTTGTCGTTGAGTTAAACGATAGTTCGCTGGCGATCAGTGACCGGCAATCCTATTCCGATTCTCATGTAAAAGCAAAATTGTGATGCGCGCCCCAATTCGGAACCCGCAGTCACTAAAAGGCACTACCATGTTCATAGGTTTGTCACGCGATGGTAAAGCACCTGCGGGAAGCCACGATCGCAAAAACGGACGCCCGATGCAGTTCTCACGTCCGAACTCTCATCCCGACTTCGAATGATCCTGTTCTCCAATCGCACCTACCGCTTTGCCGTGATGTCACTTGGCCTGCTTTCCGTGGCCAGTTGTGCTTCAATGTCGAACAAGGAGAAAGGCGTTGTCATTGGCGCCGGCGCGGGCACAGCGGTCGGCACGGCAATTGGTAAGGCAACGGGCGGCACCGCACGCGGCGCAATTCTGGGTGCAGTCATTGGCGGAACCGTGGGCGGCGTGATTGGCCATCAAATGGATCAACAGGCGAAAGAGCTCGCGCAAAACATCCCAACGGCGCGTGTCGAGCGCGTTGGCGAAGGTATTCAAGTCACGTTTTTCAGCGGATTGCTTTTCGAATTCGATTCCGATCGCGTGATTGGAGAATCTGCTCGCAATTTGAAAACGTTGGCCAAGAGTCTCGACAAATATCCGGGTAGCAATCTGCTCATTGTTGGCCATACGGATTCATTGGGAACAGCCGCGTACAATTTGAACCTCTCACAGCGGCGCGCGCGCGCGACTGCGGCGTTTCTTACCAGTCAGGGCGTGTTGCTTGAGCGCATGAAGAGTGAAGGTCGCGGTGAGACGGAACCGGTGGCGGATAACAGCACGGAGGCCGGTCAGGCGAGCAACCGTCGCGTTGAAGTCGCGATCTTTGCGACGAATGAGTACAAACAGCAACTCGAAGCAAAGAACGTGAAGAAAAACTAACTTTGCGTTTCTTCTCCTTCAGTCTTCACGAAGCGCCGTCATCGGATCGAGTTTGGCAGCGCGCCATGCGGGAATGCCGCCCGCCAGCAACGCTACTGTCGCCAGAGTTACGATGGACCAAACGAGCGTCGCCGTATCGGTCGGCTTCACGCCGAAAAGAAACGAAGTGACAAATCGCGATGCACTCATTGCGCCTGCCGTACCAATTATCAAGCCCGCAACGAGCAACACACCGACTTCGCGCAATACCAGACCAAATACTCGAGCGCGCTCGGCGCCAAGTGCAAGACGAACGCCGATTTCACTGCGACGACGTTGCACGCTGTACGACATCGTGCCGTAAAGACCAATCATTGCGAGTAGCAGCGCCAGCGCGCCGAAGAAGACGGATAGTGTGGCGAGCAATCGCTCCCGAGTGATTGACGCGCTCACTTGCTCGTCAAGCGTGCGATATTCAAGTGTAATGCGCGGACTCAGTTGCTTTGCGAGGGCCGTAATCTGTGATACGACGGTTCGCGTATTGCCATTAACGCGGACTTCGTAGTTCCATCCTCCCATGCCCGCAGACTGTGCTATTGGTAGAAAGACAAGGGCGCGCGCGTCTTCTTTCACGCTCTGGTATTTGCTGTCTGCAACCACTCCAATCACTTCGTAAGACGGCCCGTCGTCTTTCCGGGATGGCATGTAGAATTGTTTTCCAATGGGGTTCGCGTTCCGAAAGAATTTCCTGGCTGTGGTCTGACCAATTACCGCGACCTTTGCTGCATTCAATTGATCGCGGCTATCGAACGTGCGCCCAAGCAATAGCGGTGTTTGCATGGTGCTGAAATAGTCGCCAGTGATTTCGGTAAGATACACCATCGCGTCACCACGCATTTTCGATACAAACCCGTCGACTTTAATACCGCTGTTCCAGGCGCCGCCGCTCACTGGTGTTCCGCCTGACGCGCTCACAGCAGTTACGCCGGAAATCGTGCGAAGCTGCTGTTGCAAATGTAGAGGTGCGCTGTGCGTTGCATCGTCGTCCTTGTCGTCAAATCCTGCGCTGACGAGCAATACATTCTCGCCCTTGAAACCGAGGTCGAGCGTTGCGAGCGCGCGAAACGTGCCGAGCAGTAGGCCAGCGCCAACAACGAGCACCAGTGAGAGCGCCACTTGTCCAATTACGAGCGCTTTCGGAATGGAAAAGCGCGAGTGACCGGATGCGATACCACGGCTGTTTGCGCGCATGGCTTCTTGCGGGTTGGCGCGCGTTGAGCGCCATGCGGGAGCGAGGCCGAACAGCAGCGCAACGACAGATGCCACACCAATTGTGAACGCGAGAACGGGCCCGTCAATCGGAACATCCAAACTCACGACGTTTCTTCCGGAATTGAGCAACCCAATAATCAAACCGGTGCTCCAACGCGCGAAGAGCACTCCCACCACTGCGCCCAGCGACGCGAGCAACAGTGTTTCGGTCAACAATTGGCGAATGACGCGAGTTCGGCTGGCTCCAAGAGCGAATCGCACTGCAATTTCACGTTGCCGTGCCGCCGCGCGCGCCAATAACAGGTTGGCCACATTCGCGCAGCCAATGCAAAGCAACAACCCGACTACCACCATCAGCGCAAATAGAGCGTTGCTGTATTTCTGTCTGAGCTCTGATAGCCCACCAACTCCTGACTTTACTTCGAATGCGCTTTTGGCCGGCTCCTTTTCAACTGTTGCGTATTGATCTGGTGTCAGTGCTGTGGAAAGCACCGACGTTGTAATGAGTGATAATTCCTGCTCGGCGCGAGAAATGGTTTGTCCGGGCTTAAGGGTGCCGACAATGTTCAAAAACCATCCGCGTTTTTCATCGAGCATGTCCCCTTGTCCGATGGCGGCCGCCGCGCATAGTGGAGCGTAGATCTGTTTATGTTGACCGATTTCCACTCCGAAAAATTCCGGAGGCGTGACACCAATGATCGTGAACGGGTGATTGTTGAGCGCGATAGTGCTGCCAATCGCCGATTGTTTACCGCCAAATTCGCTTTGCCAGAAGCCGTGACTCAATACTGCAGTCGCCGCGCATCCGCGGGTGTCGTCTACGCGTGTAAGCAGGCGTCCAGCAATCGCGTTGACGCCAAGTGTGTTGAAGTAGTCTCCACTGACAAAGCTTCCTGAGACACGACGAACAACTCCGCCATCGGACAGATTGAACTGATTGGACGAGAATGCCGCCACGTTCGCGAAAATTTTTTGCTGATCGCGCAAGTTTTCCCAAATAGGATTGGTTAACTCGGACCCAAAACTCTTTGATGAAATTGTTACGAGCGCCTCCGCGTTGCTCACCGGCAATGACTTGATCATCACGGCATTAATCAGACTGAAAATCGCGGTGTTGGCGCCGATCCCCAGCCCAAGCGAAAGCACGGCGACAAATGCAAAGCCTGGACTCTTGCGAAGCACGCGCGCGGCCTGACGCAAATCGCCGAGGAAAGATTCGAGCCACGTCAGCATATCCATATCCCGTGTGGATTCCTTCAGAGTGCTTTGATGACCAAAGCGACGACGCGCTTCACGTTCAGCATCTGATTCGTTCATGCCCGCATGCACCAAATCGTCGGTGCGCTCCGAAACGTGAAATGCCATTTCGCGTTCGATGTCGCGCGCGAGGCTATTGGGGCGCAGCAAATTCAACGCGCGTTTGAACAGGGACATCAAGTGAATTCCGTCACGAGAATCGCATCAGCGCATTGCGTCACGCGAACTGCATCACGCGCCGAACGCCGTCAGTGAGTCGGCCCCAGCTTTCCTGCTCGTGAGCCAACTGTTTGCGTCCGGCGGCTGTCAGGGAGTAAAAGCGCGCCTGCCGGTTCTTTTCGGTGGTGCCCCAGTCGGCCTGCACCCAGCCGTCCTGCTCCATGCGGTGCA
>JBDUAX010000434.1:0-4001 GCA_040004455.1 Gemmatimonadaceae bacterium | reverse complement strand
TGAACTATACCGATCAAATGGCGCAGCAGCGCATTACGGATCTCATGCGCTACACAAAAACGTACGTGGAAGGCAAGCCGCACGTGATTAGTGTTCTGCTTTCACCGCAAGCGAAAAAAGCGCTCGGCCTGACTGAAGAGGAATTGTTGACAGGCAAGCGTCCCAAGGTGACGCCGTGAGCCCGTACGTGAATTCCTTTGCCGGGACTTTTGCAAGTATGTGTGAAGATTCGCTGAACCAATTGCGTTCAACCCGACGCTCAAACACACGCTCAAAAATCCGTCATGGGTTCGGCGTTGCCCTGATACTGGGCACTGCGGTCATTTCGTCGATCACTTTTGTCCCGAGCGTTCACGCGCAAGCCGTCGCAACTCCGCCCGCGCGCGGGTCAACCCGCAGTTCCGGCTCCGACACACTCACCAGCAAATTCACCGTTGCTGGTATTCCGGTCATCTTGCGGCAAGTTACCGCGAACAATGTTGTCGCAGCGAATCTCTATTTGCTGGGCGGCGTGCGGCAGCTCACTCCTGAAACACAGGGCATCGAAGCACTGTTGCTCGAAAGCACCGAAGCGGGCACGAAAAAATATCCGAAAGATTTGCTGCGACTCAAAATGTCTCGGCTGGGCAGCACGATTGCAGTCAGCCCCGGAATCGATTGGACAACAATTGGTTTGCGCTCAACAACAGGGGGGTTTGACAGTACGTGGGTGATTCTCGCCGATCGTCTCATGGCACCCACGCTCGCACCAACAGAAGTCGACCTGATACGCGAGCAGTTCCTCACCGCTATCAAGAGTCGTCGCGACAGCCCCGATGCCTTGCTCGACTATCTCGCGGACAGCGTAACGTACGCGGGCAGTCCGTATGCACTCGAGCAAATCGGCACTGAGAGTTCGCTCAGCAAACTCACTGTCGCTGATCTCAGAAAGTATCAAACCGAACAGTTTGTAAAATCGCGAATGATGCTGGTTGTCGTTGGCAATGTCTCGCGCTCACGCGTCGAAAAACTCGTTACCGAAACACTGGGTCGCTTGCCAGCGGGCGCCTACGCGTGGACGCAGTCTCCCGACTTGCCGAATGCACCGTATTCACCGGCAATCGAAAAGCGCTTGCTGCCAACTAATTACTTGCAGGGATACTTTCGCGGGCCGCGCGCGAACTCAAAGGAGTACGCGAGTTTGCGTCTCGCGTGCGCTGTTCTCTCGGGACGCCTCTTTGCGGAAGCACGTTCGCGACAGAATCTCACGTACTCAATCAACGCGCCGTTTGTTGAACGCGGTCAATCGATGGGTGGGTTGTACGTGACGACCACTTCACCGGACGCCGTGCTCAAAATCATGCAGAACGAAATTTCGGCCCTCAAAGATGGTGTAATTACGGAAGATGGTCTCGATCGATTGGTACAACAGTTCATCGTCACCTACTTTCTCGACAACGAAACCAACGGCGATCAAGCCAATATGCTGGCGCGTGCCGAGTTGTATCAGGGCGATTATAAGCGCGCGGCGAATTTCGTTGACGACTTGCGACAAGTGACGCCAAAAGACATTCAACGCGCTGCCGGCAAATACATGACGAACGTGCGCTGGGCGTATGTTGGCGACCCGTCCAAGTTGACAATGAATTTGCTGAACCGGTTTTGAACGGCGATACGAGCGGTCGCATTATTCAACAGAGAATCGACGCGGTTTCATGAGCACACCCATCAGCGCGCCGTGGCGCGTCGGCGAACGCACGTGGCCTGAAGTGAAAGCCGCGAACTACACCATGGCGCTGCTTCCCTGGGGGGCCACGGAAGCACACAACACGCACTTGCCGTACGCCACCGATACGATTCTCGCGGAAGCTGCCGCGAACGTCGCAGCTGAACATGCGTGGAAACAGAATGCACGCGTCGCAGTGCTGCCGTCAATTGCGTACGGTGTGCAAGCAGGACAACTCGACATTCCGTTTTGCATGAACGTGTCGCCGAGTACGCAAACGCAGCTGTTGCGCGACATGATTGCGTCGCTTGTTCCGCACAGTATTCGCGCGCTCGTCATTCTGAATGCCCATGGTGGTAACGATTTCAAACCGGCGATTCGCGAACTGCAGCCAACAACGCCGCTCTTTCTCGCCACCATTGATTGGTGGAAAGCTGGCGACGCAAAAACTGCGTTTGCTGAACCCGGTGATCACGCCGGTGAATTGGAAACGAGCGCGATGCAATTTGTTGCGCCGAAATTGGTGCATCCGCTAACCGAGGCGGGTGATGGTCGCTCGCGTAATTGGCGCTTCGCCGCAATGCAGCAAGGATGGGCGTGGGCGCCCCGTCAGTGGACGCGCATCAGTGACGATACGGGTGTTGGAAATCCGGCGGCGAGTACCGCGGAAAAAGGGGAGCGGTACGTCAAACAGTGCGCGGAGCGGATTGGTGCCTTTCTCGTTGAATTGAACGCGGCACTGCCGAACGATCTGTACGAAACCTGAAAAGAGGCGGATCCAAACGAAGAGGCTGATAGTTAGTCGCCACTTCGACCAATCAGCGGCGGTTTTTTATCTGCGTTCAGTGTTTTTGCAGTCTTTCTACTTTTGAATTTTCTGAGCGTGCGGCACCGCCATTAGCGCAATTGGCACGCAAATCAAATATCCCACGGTCAGAAATATCACCGACACCGTCGCACCGCCGCGCCATAAATCGGCGTAGCCAATTAGCAGTGTAGTTGCCGCAACCGCGGCCGACGCGACAGGTCGCACGTAGCTCATACGCGTTTGTGTTTTCATGATTCTGTGTGAGTGAATTCAACGCTGCGGCGCTTCAATTGCGCGCCGCAGCTACTCAATTCGAATTAATCGCCGCGCTATTCGCGCGAATCACTCGCGGCCAATCGGCCCTTAGATAGAATCCGCGTGGATCAGCCCACCGACCGTCGCCCGCACCGGCGTTGGAGCACCCATCCAGCGATCCCCGTCCACCACGAACGCGTAATGCTTCGCGTTCCGCGGCACCGCGATGCGTGCAACCCACTCACCGGTTTTCTTGTCGTACGTCATGTACGTGGATGAACGATTCCACGAATTGAAATCACCTGACAACGCCACTCGGCTGGCATTTGGTGCGCGCAATACAAATCGCACAATACGCAGCGTGTCGGCAATGGCATTGGCCAAACGTGTTGTCACACCACCTTCCGACACAACCGTATCACCAATGACCGTCGCTTCTGACCACAATGCTTCGGGTGCAGCGACGACACTGCGCGTGTAACCCGCCATCGTCATCAGAAACGTCATCACCGCCGCAACGGCTGCACCCGATGCCGACAGCACCCCGCGACGGAACCAGCGCGGATGAAACGCCGCCGATGCGCGACGACGCGGACGTGGCGCGACGCGCACCAACTCCATAATGCGATCCCGCTGCTCGGCCGACGTGCGAACTGGCTTGTGCAGTTCGTTCACGGCCCACTCGGGAAGTGATGTTTCTATCTCAGACATGCGAATTCTCCGTAAGCAATGCACGCAAACGTTGACAGGCGCGTTGTACGCGCATTTTGAGCGCAGACACACCAACACCCGTCACGGCGGCCATCTCATCAAAACTCAGGTCGTCGCTGAAGCGAAGCGCGATTGCTTCGCGCTGTTCAGGATTCAGTTGACGCATCGCAGCAGCGAGATCTTCGCTCTGCGCATGTTTGTCGGATATTGAAGCGGTCGATGACGGCAGCGCGAGCGCGTCGTCATCGTGCAGTGACAGCAATAGGCCATGTTTCCTGGAACGCGTGGCACTCGTGCGACATTGATTTACGAGAATGCGCAGCAACCACGCGCTGAACTTGTCGCGCTCCTGATACGAACCGAGATGCCGGTACGCACGCAGAAAACTTTCCTGCACGGCATCTTCCGCGTCGTCGGTGTTACCGACAATGTGCGTCGCCAGGCGCAGGCAGCGGTCATGGTAGCGATTGACGAGCGTGCTGAAGGCCTCGGTGTCTCCGCCGAGTACTTGTCGCACAATCT
>JBDUAX010000433.1:0-4004 GCA_040004455.1 Gemmatimonadaceae bacterium | reverse complement strand
CCAACCTTTTCGGAAGAGCAGCCAACAACCGCCGTCGTCGCGCCAGCGACGCCAAGTATTTTGAGGAACTCTCGGCGTTTGACGCCGGTTTCCGTTTCAGTGCTCATGCAGATACTCCGCTTCGGGCGGCCACACGCGGTTTGGAGGCAAACGTGAGTTTGACGTTTCCGCGTGATGCGAGGGTCGAGTGCAAGACGACGTTTAGTAGTGGCAAGAACTACAATCGTAGCGCGCCTTTTTTGCAGGCATCGCTTCGAGCTCGGGCGTCACTTTCTGTCCGGCAAGCCGCGCACCTTCGGCCGCTTTGTAGCCCTGCACGTGACAGTTGATGCACCAACCCATGTTCAACGAATTGGCTTGCATAACGGGCTGGTAATTCGCTGAATCGGGCGCGGGCCCCTGATTCTGAATTTGCCCGTGACACGATTGGCAGGTTACGCCCGCATTGACGTGACGTTGGTGCGCGAACTGCACGTAGTCGGGCACTTTGTGCACGCGATTCCAGGGAATGGGCAAGCCCTTGGTGGCGTACATAGCAAGCTTCTTTATTTCCGGCTTTCCTGGAAGTACCGCCGAATGACAACCAATGCACGTGGAGACCGCGGGCATGCCGGGATCGGGCGCTTTGTTGGCGGTATTATGACAGTACAAACAATTCATGCCCGCCTTTTGCATATGCGGCGCGTGCACAAACTTGATTGGTTGTTCGACGCGTAATCCTTGCGACGTAGACGCGCCGCTATACGCAGACAGCAGCGTAGCCGCTGCTGCCAACGCGAGAAAACCAGGGATTACTGTCCACTTCTTCTTGACCGTCATCGACGCGACCGTGATGGCGTGAGTTAATGAGGCGCGAGCAGCGTGAAAGTTGCAGCGTTCGCTACCAGCCTGCCTTTTGCAGCGCGAAGTATGAGTGAGCCCGTATTAGTACGCAAGTGCAATCACTGCAATCCGATGCACCATTTTTCACTCTGTGTTTAGCGCGCGTTTGATGCACGTGCTTGAGAGCCAATCTGTGTTTCGATCAGTCAACCAACATGCGCGAGACTGCGCGCCGAACTTGCGATGTCGGCACCTTCGGCCAAGGTATTTGCGATGCCGTTCTCGGAAAGGAGCGAGATGAGCGCACGCGATTGTTGGGTGAGGCGAAGTGGCCAACTGGTGCCAACAACAAATCGACTGGCGCCAATGGTGCTGAGGAGCAATTCGAAGTGACTGTCTGGTGGCCCCCAGATCCAGCCAAAGTCATACCAGACACGCTCTTGCTCAGAGGTGGTCAGCCCCCAGTGGATTTCCTCAATAAGCTCCTTACCTCCCCCAAGCAGCACAATGTGGCACTGCGTTTTCGGCAGTCGCGCCAGCGCGCGGACTGTCGCGGCGGAGAGATCACCAGCATTGTCGAGGGGGTGCCGTTGGCGGAGGTCCTCGAAACGGACGGTCAGTAGCAGAACCAGGCCGGCCTCACCGCACGCGTAGGCCAGCTCGGACAGCGCGGGATGTCCGGGGCCATAGCCCCATTGCATCGGGTAGGCGCGAACTGCAGCTGCGCCTGCCGCCTTGGCCTGAGCAAGCTCACCTCGCCATCCAGGCCAATCGGGACGGACAATTGGCGCTGGCACCAATACTTGCAAAAATGGCGCCAGGGCCTTGAGCAGGGTTCGATTCGACGCGGACGGGTCGCGATGAAATGCGCCCGGGAGGTGGCCAACCCAGGCAGATGCGATACCTTCGCGCTCAAGGACTCTCACCAGCACTTCGGGATCGGGGTGAGGCACTTCGCGATATGGATAGCCGCCAATCCAGCAATTCACGTCGACCGACGCGAAGCGCGTGTGCGCCAGGGAACTGGTCATGCGCTCGCTCCGTTCAGCGCGAAGCTGTTTGGCGGAAATATCCGCACGGCGTTTCGCCAGCGGATGTCGGCGATGTCGTCGGTGCTCAACCCCATCACTTCGAGCGCCCACAGTTTCGTGAGTCCTGTGCACAAAGTGAGATCGGCGGCCCACAGCAAACGTTTGGCGCTGGCCCACCGCACGGCTTCGTCCATCATGCCACGATCAATGCCACTTCCTGATAAATCCATCACGATGTTGGGCACATCGCGCACTGCGGGAAACGTGTGGGAGTAGTCGCCGCCGCCACCAATGTGCGCGAGAATAAAAGTTGCTTTCGGATGGCGAACTGCAAGTCGAGAAAGTTCCACCGCATCGGACGCGTCCTGATTGGGCCAGTCGCGGCGACGATCTTGCCAGATGTGATGGAGAATAGGCACCCCATGTTGCGCGGCAGCGAGTGCAATGTCGTCGAGCAACGCGTCATCAGCACGACGACTCGCAGCGAGTTTGATTCCGATTGCGCCGTTTTCCAGACCGCGCGTAATTTCTGAAATCGCGTGGCTTGGATGATTCGGGTTGACCGCGATAAACGCGCGCACTTCACCTCCGCTTTCGTTGGCGAAGTGTGTCATCCAATTGTTGGCGTACGTCAAATCATCTGGGGATGGGAAATAGGTTGGGGATGTTTGTCCCCACGACCCCAATACCGATGCAACGTGGCAATTCACTCCGATTTTGCGGCCAGCTTCCAAACGCGATTCGTTGTAACCTTGCCAGTTGGCGCGGCCAGTGCGATCGGTGTGAAAGTGCGCATGCACATCAATGAGCGGCGCGGTGCCTCCCAGCGGAGCGAGTGTCGCCTTTGCGTTGTTAGTCATGCGACGACGTCGCGGGCGGCTTTGGCCACGCCCTCTTCGATGATTTTGAGTGCTTCATCATCGTGCGCGAGTGAAGCGAACTGATACGCCCCCCGTTTAAGCAACACACCGTGACGCGTGGCCGCCGCAACCAATGAATCGAGATCGGAGGGATTGTCAGCCACCAGACGCCACATTTGCGGAACACCTTCTGCGCGCACCGACAACTCGGGAACCGCTGCAAGCCCGCGCGCAATACTGCGCTGCATGCTCTCACCGATCAGCGACAGGCGATCGCACACATCAACACGATCGTGCCATTCCAACACTGCGATCGCGGCCGCTAATCCCGTACTTTCAGCAGCGGCCGTTGAACTGATCCAGGTCTTGCCAATCGCTTCCATGGCGCCAGCACGCCCAACCAGTGCCGACAACGGATAACCATTCGCCAGCGCCTTTCCGATTGTTGTGAGATCGGGCTCAACTTCGAGCAACGCCTGCACCCCACCGGTCTGAATGCGGAATGCCGTTTTGACTTCGTCGAATATGAGAACTGCACCATAGTTCGTGCAAAGTTCGCGCGCCATTTGCAGCCATTCAACTGCCGCCATTGTTTCAACCAAAGGTTCGATGATAATGGCTGCGAGATCGACTTCGTACTGCGAGACCGCAATTTCCAGCGCGAGTAAATCGTTAAACGGCACCCACGTTATCGAAGCGTTTGCCGATTCAGGGATGCCAGCACCATGGCTGCACCAATCGAGCCATCCGAAATAACCGCACGCAATGATGTGTGTTTTGCCGGTCAATGTGCGCGCAGTGCGAATTGCGGCAGCATTCGCTTCGGCACCTGTTCGAAGGAAGCGGACTTGTTCGGCACAGGGAATGACCTCAATGAGACGTTCCGCAACTTCCACTTCCAAACGGTGCGGCAAACCGGTGACGTTGCCGTTTGTTGCGGCCTCGTGCACGGCGCGCGTTACCGACGGATCGGCGTAGCCAATTGCGACAGCGCCCAGCGCCATGCTGCAATCGATTAGCCTGCTCCCTTCCGTGGTATAAAGCGCACAACCATTCGCACGTTCGTAGTGGGTCGGTAGGCGACTGTCGTGCGACGCGCTGCCATAGAGTGCGGCCGCGCGTTTGCTCCCCGTTGAACTGCCGCCGGGAATGGCGTCTTCAGCACGCGCGCGCCACTCGTTGTCATCGCTGAAGCTCTGGCCGCCGCTGTTGCTCTGATTCATGCCGATAACGATAGTCGCAAGGTCATCAGTTGGCGTTACCCTTTGGTGGGTCATTGTGCGCTGCCAAC
>JBDUAX010000432.1:0-4006 GCA_040004455.1 Gemmatimonadaceae bacterium | reverse complement strand
TCAAATCCGGTGCCGAGTGTGAGCGCACCAAGTTCAGTCGCCCGTAATTTGTCGAGCGGCGGCTGGTGCAACAGTTGGCTGAATTCAACAGCGTAGCAAATGACGAGCGCGACGCCAGAACGCGTGAACGAATGTTGAGTTGGTATCAGTGCGCTGATTATCGACGCCATCATGCTCGCCCAAAGCGCATCGCCCACCCGATCGCGTACAATCGCACTCAGGTAGTCAGGGTGAGAATGAATCAACAATCCGACGAATATCGTCAAACCCGCGATTGTGGCATACACAGCGCGTAGGCGACTTGAATTCGACATCATCTCGCGGTACGAGGTGCGTTGCGTCAACCGTGTGCTCATTGACGCAACGTGAAGCATGACTGGCTTAAATATATTTCGTCTTTGTGCTGCTACTGTGCTTACTGATCAACCTGTCGAACGTCAATTTCCAGATTGCCGCCCAGAATCTCCGCGTACGGTTGGCACAACGCGACGGCTTCGTCAATGTTCGCCAATTCCATCACGGCAAACCCGCCAATCAGTTCTTTCGATTCCGCGAATGGACCATCAAGCACCTTCATCCGGTTGTTCGTGAATGTCAAACGCTTTGCCTGACCACTCGGCATAAGCGTATAGTCGCGCTGCAGCACGCCGGCATCTTTCATTTCAGTTTTGAGTTGCAGCAGAGCGGCCATTACGTGCGACGAGCGTGTGCCCGACTCCGTAGTCTTGTTGGCTTTGTCGAGCAGCAAAAATTGTAGCGGTGGATTTTCCGGTGCTGGCATGAGACCAATGTCCCATGGCTCGTTCACTTTGCCCAACTCAATTTCGCCGTCGCCAAGTATTGCGCCGTAGCGCTTGGCCCAATTGAGACCTTCTTCGAGCGCGTCGACTTTGAGCAGCAGCATCGCGTGCGGCAATTCGTGTTCGCCGCTGTAAGGCCCGCGCTTGACCGTCGCTTGCCCGTTGCGAAAAACCAGGCGCGTTCGTGTTTTGCTGCCGCCGAGCCCTGCGCCGTCGACGAGCTTGCCCGATTGGGCGTATCCGCCAATAAACGCACCCATTTTTTCGACCAGCTCCATTGGGGGCGGGTTGCCGGCTTCGGTGTTCGCGTCGTTCTTGTGCATGATCATGTAGCGCATGGGTAGCTCCGGTAACTGGGGTGTGAGGACCGGCCGTTACCGGTTCCTTCAGCGAGGCGACGTTTGGGCGCGAAAGCGTTCGACAATTGCCGAATTCTTTTTTCGGATCGATGACTGAGACTGTCTAACTCGCGTTCTGGACTCCCGGATATAGCCCGCTTGACCGACATACTTCCAGCTTGCGGGCGGCGATTGTCCTTTCTCGCAAACAGGCCTCGATATCGATGACGGAATCGCATCACAAACCCAACGGCGGCTTTCGGAATCCGTGGCCGGGCAATCAACCACCGCCATGGTACAAAGTGCCTCGGCTGGTTATCGAAATGCAACGCGCAGCGCGAGTCGCGCCGTCTCCAAAGCGCGGCACAATTCCGGTAGTCACTCCCTGCATTGAGTATCCACGAAGTGAACGCGAGGGCGTTTCCGCGACGTGGATTGGACATTCAACAGTGCTGATGCAGTTCGGTGCGCTCAATGTGTTGACGGACCCGATATTTGGTCAGCGAGCGTCGCCGTTTGAGTGGGCGGGCCCACGTCGTGTTGTCGATCCCGCGCTTTCTATTGATGCATTACCGCCACTCGACATCGTGTTGATTTCGCACAATCACTACGATCATCTCGACAGGAAATCGGTGATCGAAATTGCGCGCGCGAATCCGAACGCGACGTGGGTTGTGCCAGTTGGTGTTGCTGAACGCATTCGCAAATGGGGTGCGAGAGAAATCACTGAGCTCGATTGGTGGCAACAGACGACCGTGCTTGGCACGCAAATTACGGCGACCCCTGCCAAACACTTCAGTTCACGCTCGATTAATGACCGGGATAAAACATTGTGGTGCGGATACGCGCTGCAGTTGAACGGAACGCGTGTGTACTTCGCCGGCGATACTGCGTATCAGCCGGAGTTCAGTGAAGTTGGAAAGCGTTGCGGGCCGTTTGATGTTGTGATGATTCCAATTGGCGCCTACGAACCGCGTTGGATGATGCAGTCGGTGCACGCGAATGCGGAGGAAGCGGTGCAGATATACAAAGATGTGACAGCAACACATCCGAATGCGCCGTTACCGATGATGCTCGCAATTCATTGGGGAACCTTTCGACTGACTACGGAGCCGATGGACGAACCGCCGCGTCGCGCAGTCGCGAGTTGGCGCGCGAATGGGCTCGATGAAAAGCGATTGTGGGTTGCGCAGTTTGGTGAGACGCGGCGGGTTATTCCTGAGTCGGCATCGGTGAATGGGTCCCACGTGATTGTTTTGTGCGAATTGGCTACCACCCATATGGAGTTTGGAACGTGATCTACTACGAACCCTTGCCAGTCGCATTGACGAGCGCACGCGGACGATTACCGGTGCACCCTTATCAAGAAAAACTGGTAACGATGTCCCCGGACAAAGTGTCACCTATCTACCCGATTGCACAGCGCACGTCGCAGACGATCGTGACCATCGAGTGAACTTACGGCGGCAGCGTCGCCACAAATGCTCGAATTTCTCGGAGGACGTCGTCTTCATTCGAGCGGTACACGAAATGGTCGGCATTCGGCAACCGTACAACTTTTGCTTTGGGCACTTGCCGTTCGAAGGCTTTGATTTGCGGTTCGATTTGCGCTTCAGATGCCTCCGAAATCTTGATGGACAGCGAATCCGTTCCTTGATTTGCCCGCGCACTGTGCGGCGACGCATAGATCGCGAGCACGGGCGCGTCGATATGCGTGTAGCGCTGCCGTCCTGTGATCAACGCGTCATCGAGATTGAATGGCTGTTCGTAAGCGAGAGGAGCGCCGCCTGGAGTCGGTGGGGCCGTTTTGCTAACCTTGAGTAATTCCCGGCGTGCTTCCAGCAGTTTGATCAGGGCTGGAAGATCGGCATCAAGGATTGTTGGAATGAGTAGCTTCTGGTCACGTGGTGGTGCGAACAGCAATTGGCTTAAATGTCGATAGGCTTCATTTTTCGCGATCTGAAAGTCACCAATGATGGTGTCGTAGAGCGCATACCGATATCCCGCGTCCAGATAGATCAAACCCGCAACTTTCGAGGGAAAACGGGAGCCGATCGAGCTCAACTCGCCCCCAGCCATTGAGTGACCAATGAGAACCGGGCGTTGTAGGCCAAGGGAATCCAGAACGGCCAGGACGTCGTCCGCCAGACGGTCCGAGCCATAGCCCTTGCGCGGTATGCTTGACGGCGCGAAGCCCCGCCGCGTCATGCTATAAACGTGGTACGTCGTGCGGAGAGCTCGTACGAAGTCGATGACGTTTCTACTGTCGGCCGCGACTGCTTTGCCAGGCAAAAAAACGATCGGCCGACCAGCTCCGCCGAAATCGAGCGTTTCGATGTTTACCCCAGTGTCGACGGTAACGAACCGTCTCACCGGATTTGCCGCTGATTGAGCATCGGCGCCCAAAAGCGGAGCCGCTACGAGCATCAGCGCAACCTTAATCGCGTGTCGCAAAGAGATTTCCTCAGAGAAAAGTTTCCAGTTGCGTCGACGTGCTGTACTGAACGGACTAGGCCATCTAACGCTGCGTTCTGCTGCAAACGCACCACGTGCAATAGCGGTGAACGGAGCAGTGCGAAGCACTGCGCAATTACACAGCGTAACGCCCTGCCTTTGACTGCAGCAACGCTGGTTACGCCGGCTCGCGCGCGAGAGTGAATCTCCAGTTGGCGAGGCTTGCGCGAGGCCACGCCATGCACGCGCGTGGCACCAAGGCCGCGATTGCCGCGTGACTCTCCCTTGACCAGACGAATTCCGCAATACTAGTTTACTCTAGGCCTATAGCAACCCAGCCACGGCATCCCTTCTCTCCATGACACCCAGCGATTCCCGCAGCCTGTTTCCTGGCGCAATTGAAATGATGGTGCT
>JBDUAX010000431.1:0-4012 GCA_040004455.1 Gemmatimonadaceae bacterium | reverse complement strand
TTTGTTCGTAGGCGGATTCAAATTCAGCGCTGGCGTCGGTCCGGGATCCTGATAGAACGGCGGTATTTCTTTCCCATCGATGTGCACAACGATCACTTGCGGCTTGTTATTCAGTTCTGCCGCCCGAATAGCGGCGGGTAGTGCGCGCTGCATGTCTTCCACTGTCGAAACATTGTACGCATCAGCGCCCAACGACTGCCCGAACAACGCGAGATCAGGTTTGCCGATGGAGTAGTAGTCGGTCCACTCGCCGGTTTTGTCCGGAAAGAAGTGATTCATTCCCTGACTGACCATACCGAGATCATTGTCGTTGAGCACGATGAAGATAGCGCCGACTTTATTGGCAGCGGCCGTTGAGACTTCGGCGCCGTGCATCATAAACGCACCGTCGCCTGCGACAACGAAGCAGGGGTTCTCTGGTGCGGCGAGTTTCGCGCCAATTGCAGCGCAGATCCCCCAGCCCATCGGCCCCATCGCCAGTGACGTAAAAACACGCGACGTTTCATTCAACGACAGATAATGCAAGACCCATCCGAAACTGTTGCCGTTGTCAACGAACAACACCGAGTTGTCTGGCAGCAATTCGTTCATGCACTTCATCACTGCCTGCGGTAGAATCGGCGTTTGCAGTGAATGGTATTTGTCCGGTTCAAGGAAAGGCGATTCGCGCTTGATACGCTCAATGAATGCGCGACGTGGTTCAACGTTGGTATCGGGTTCGAGCTTCATCGCGAGTTCGTGCATGTCATGCAAGACGCAATCGATGTCGGCGATGATGCCAAAATCCACTGGGAAGACACGACCGATAACCGTGGCGTCTATGTCCACTTGCACGAGCGATTCCTTCGGCAAAAGTATCGGATCGAACTTGTTCGTATTCATTCCATCAAGCTGCGAGCCGAGCACCAGGAGCGCGTCGTAGTTCAATTGCAACGATTTGTCGAGCGTCCACGGGCACATGTAATACTTGGTCCACTCGCAGAAACTGGTACCGAAATTGCGAAGTGACATGGCATGTGATTCCGGAAATGCATTCTTCGCATCGGACGTTGTCATGACGGGAATCGCAAATCTGGTCGCAATCGCTTCGAGTTTTTCGCGTCCGGCAGCGCCCAGCGACGCACGGGCGCCGCTGCCCACCAGAATGAGAGGACGAGCAACGTTCAGCAGGTGACGGAGTGCGCGCGCCGTGTCCCTTTTGTCCGAGGCGTGCGATGAAGTTCGGTAGTTGTGTGGTGCCGTCGGAAATTTGAGTGTTTTGATTGTCGCCGCAGCAATGTCATCGGGCAAACTGATGTGCACTGCACGATGGGGCAGACCGAGTGCGTCACGCAGGGCCTGCGGCATTAACGTGTTGAAATTGGCCTCGCTGGTGGCGATTACTGAGTAGCCCGTTGCACTCGCATACACTGCGTTCACGTTGAGAGACGAATCCGTTCCTTCCTGCAGATAACCCATACCGAAAAACTGTTCCGGTACTTCGCCAGTGATTGTAAGCAATGGAATTCCCGACGCCTGCGCGTTCATCGAACCCGTCAGCGCGTTAATCGCACCGGGACCGGACGTGGTAATTACAACGCCGAGTTTGCCGGAGAGGCGTGCGTGTCCATCGGCCATGTAAGCAGCGGCCGTTTCATGGCATGTAATGATGTAGCGAAACGAGTCGCGCTGATTTTTGAGTTCATTCAAAAGGTGCATCACAGCGGCACCGGGAATGCCGAACATTGTTGTGGCACCTTCAAGTTTCAAATATTCAAGTAACACCTGCGAAACCGTCGCATTGTTTAGCACGCGCGACGACGGCCCCGCGATTGGTTCGTCAATATTGTATGACTGGCCGAGTTTCCGTTCATGGACAACGGCGGCGGTCGTGGCAGAAGGGTCGTCGATTGGTTGCGTCATATATCTCGGAGCGATGATGGCGGCCCGTCACGAGCATTTCGGACGGGCGCAAAACATAGGGCTTTCCCGGCGCGAGCGCGAGAGACTGCTCAAGGCGTCGTCCTCATTCGCGCCCAACCGCTCGCACGTTAATTTTGTACTATGACGACCATTACCCAAGCGGACTTCATTCAGTCCATCGCGGACGCCCTGCAGCACATTTCGTACTACCACCCGCTCGACTACATCCACGCGTTAGCCGACGCGTATGATCGCGAGCAAGGGCCGGCCGCCAAAGACGCCATCGCGCAAATTCTGACGAACTCGCGCATGTGCGCCGAAGGTCATCGACCAATTTGTCAGGATACGGGCATCGTGGTCGTGTTTTTGAAAATTGGCATGAATGTGCGTTTCGACGCGACGATGTCCGTGCAGGAAATGGTGAACGAAGGAGTGCGCCGTGCGTACTTGCTTCCGGAAAATGTCTTGCGTGCGTCAATCGTTTCGGACCCCGCGTTCTCGCGCAAGAACACCAAAGACAACACGCCGGCAGTCGTCCACATCGAAATGATTCAGGGAGACACGGTAGATGTGCAACTCGCGGCGAAAGGCGGCGGATCGGAAAACAAATCGAAGTTCGCCATGCTCAACCCGAGTGACTCCATTGTCGACTGGGTCATGAAGACAGTCCCCCTCATGGGCGCTGGCTGGTGTCCGCCCGGCATGCTCGGCATCGGCATTGGCGGTACTGCCGAGAAGGCGATGGTGCTCGCGAAGGAATCGTTGATGGGCAACATCGACATGACGCAACTCAAAGCGCGCGGACCGCAGAACAAAATTGAAGAGTTGCGCATTGAACTGTTCGACAAAGTGAACGCGCTAGGCATTGGTGCGCAGGGACTGGGTGGACTGTCGACCGTGCTCGATGTGAAGATCCTCGATTTCCCAACGCACGCGGCATCGAAACCCATTGCGATGATTCCAAATTGTGCAGCGACGCGTCACGCGCACCTTGTGCTCAACGGTAGTGGTGTTGCGCAGCTTCCCATTCCGAAGCTGTCCGATTGGCCCGATGTTACCTGGCGTCCTGATGTCAACGCCAAGCATGTCGATCTCGACACGCTTACCCCTGCAATTGTACAAACGTGGAAGGCTGGTGATCGCTTATTGTTGAACGGCAAGTTGCTCACGGGTCGCGATGCGGCGCACAAACGCATTGCCGATTTGTTTGCGAAAGGAGAGAAGCTTCCAGATGGCGTCGACTTTACGAATCGCGTGATTTACTATGTTGGCCCGGTCGATCCGGTGCGTGACGAGGCCGTTGGGCCGGCGGGACCGACAACGGCAACGCGCATGGACAAGTTCACCGAGATGATGCTTTCGAAAACCGGATTGATTGCAATGGTCGGCAAGGCCGAGCGCGGTCCAATTGGCTTGGAAGCCATCCGCAATCATAAAGCCGCGTATTTGATGGCCGTTGGTGGCGCGGCGTACCTCGTGTCAAAAGCCATTCGTTCGTCGCGCGTGGTTGCGTTCGCCGATTTGGGAATGGAAGCGATATATGAGTTTGATGTGCACGACATGCCGGTCACGGTCGCCGTTGATGCGGCGGGAAGCAATGTGCATGAGACGGGTCCGAGGGAGTGGCAGGAAAAGATTCGATCTTTACCGGTATTGGCGGGGTAGCAAACTTTCCATTCTCAATTACAGATCAATGCAATTACCGAAGCGTCGGAGAAACCGTCCGTTGCTCGCAACTTTCGTTGCGATGTCAGTCATGTCGTGTTCACCTTTCCTGGCAAGTGGGCTTTACACCGGATGGCCAGTTAGCAGCGCAACATGAACCTTTCGGCGTTTGCGCGCGCACGTTGGTCCGTGATCATCGCATCGATTTGCGGCGTCAGTGCGATGCTTCTGTATCCGGGCGGAACACCACTCGATCACACGACGGCCGGCTACTCACTCTCGCAGAACTTCCTGAGCGATTTGGGAATGACGGTCAGTTACAATGGTCTTCCCAATTCGTTCGGCGCACTGCTGTTCATAGTGAGTTTGATGCTGCTCGTCACCGGCCTTGGGAGTGTTTCCGCGACGCGTGGCCGTTGTGTGGGCTGCGACCGCCGTCGCACTC
>JBDUAX010000070.1:0-13666 GCA_040004455.1 Gemmatimonadaceae bacterium | reverse complement strand
CCTGATGGTAGTCGCGATGCAAACCGGTAGTGAAATACACAATCGGAATACCAAACCGCGCGTAGTTGGCGTGATCGCTTCGGCAATAAATGTTGTTCAGTTGAAACGCCGCGTCATATTGCAGGTCGTATTTGAATTGCACGCGCTGCGACGTGTTCAGTTTCTCCGCCATGTCGCCGAGTTCGTTGGAAAGTTTGCGCCATCCAACCGGCTGAATGAAGTCCATGCCACCCAACGGAATGTCTTCCGCTTTGCCACGACCAACCATGTCCATGTTAAGCTGCGCAACAATTGAATCGCGCGGAACCGTTGGATAGCGGCTGAACCAATCCGAACCCCACAGACCTTTTTCTTCGGCAACGTGCCACACGAAAATAATCGAGCGCTTCGGTTTCACTGGCGCTTTCGCAAATGCCTCAGCGATTTCGAGCAACGTTACTGAACCCGAACCATCGTCGTCGGCTCCGTTGTTGATGCTGTCCATTCGCACGCCATTGAGCTTGTGCAAACTGTCCAGCAACGTGCGCAACAACTTCGCCTGCTCTTCCGTGGGCTGACGCGATTGTCCTTCGAGCCCCTGTGTGCGAAGCGCTGAATTGTACAATCGCACCGAGTCGTGATCCACCGGGCCCGATGCGAGGTATCCCACGTGATCGCTGTGCGCACCAATCGCAACGTATTCGTTTTTGAATTTCGAATCACTTCCTGGCAAAATCGCAACAACGTTACGCGCCGGCTTCGGTTGTTCGATGAATTTCAAGTTCGTTGTTAACGACTTGCCAACGGTTCCGCGCGTGATTGCATCAATTGGAGAGCCAAAGAGCGCTTGCGCCATTGCTGCGCTAATCGTAACGGTTGGTGGCACCGCTGGTGTGTTCGGAATTCCGGTGAACACGACGCCTTTATCTGTCGGATTGAGCGCTGCGTTCGCCTGCTGCATTGTGATCGAATCAACAACGTTGATGATCGCCAGCGCCGAGTCGAGTGGATTCACGCGCACAAGACCGTTGCCTCGGCCGCCGAAATTTCCTCCGCGACCGCCACCAAGTACTGGCGCACGATTGACAACAATTTTTCCGGATACTTGTGCAACGGTCAGAGCAGCACTCGATGTATCAGCAGTGCGCCCGTTGTAAATCACAACGCCGCTCCCAACGTGGCCAATGGGTCCGCCACCGCGACCAGCGCTCGCAACGAAGTCCTTACCGGCGACATAAGATTTTCCGCTCACCGACAACGTCGACTTCGGATCGAGCATGCGCAGCACAACCGGCAAATCCTGAAAGTACGTTCCCTTGTCCCCGGCCGGCTTGAGTCCCAGCGCTTTCAGTTCGCTCGCCAGGTAGTTCGTCGCTTTGACGTGTCCCTGCGTTCCGGTTTCGCGACCCATCATGGAATCATCCGCAAAGATGAACAGGCGCGTCATCAAGTCGGCCGATGTAATGCCCGGCGTCGTTGGTTGCGGCGGGTGCGTACGCGGCAGCGGCGGGTGCGCCTGCTCATTGAATGCATCCTGAATGGAAATCGTTACGGGCTGCCCGGGGCGAGCTGCCGGTTGCGCATACAGCATCGCTGGCAATGCAATTGGCAACGCCAGCAGAATGCAGGCACGACGAACGCTGGTAATCATAGTGGGCGCTTGATAAAAGGCGATTGGCTGACGGTCGGCAGCATATCCATCTGCCGACCGTCACAGAATTACGAAATGATTACGCGTTCTGTTGTTGCTGCGCGGCCTGCTGCATCATCGCCATGCGCGCGCGCGTGAGATGCGGCACAATTCCCAGCAAACGCTGCATCTGCATCAACTGGCCACGGTGATGCATCTCATGTTCTTTGCTGCCGAGGAGCATTTCAAAGCGTGTCTTGTCGCCGCCGGGTGCGCCCGCCACTGCCACCGTTTCCCCCAACTCGGCATCCGTCATTTTGTCGAGTCCCGCAGCAAACTCTTCCCCGTTTTTCTTGAGCGCGGCGACGATTGCCTCTTTCGTCGTAAGCGTTGCAGCAACTGCGTTTGACTCATTGCGATACTTGCCGAAATCCTCTCGAGTCATGCCGTGCAGCCTTTCAACCATGTGTACCTGTTGCGCCCAGTGTGGCGACACGGCGAGATGCGCCAGAGTTTCCGCCACCGTCATCGTTTCGGGGGACACACGATAGTTGTATTTGTCAGCCGGAATATCCTCGGCAACCTGAATCGTGTTGTTGCGCACCGTGCGCCAGCTCGCAGCCATCTGTTTCGCGCCGTAGTAGTTCATAGCTCGTTCGTCATTCGGTGGGAGTTTTCGAGGAACTGCAGATCATCAATTTCGCTTTGTGCTACTTGAAATGCATCAGGCGATGCATCAGCGCCGCTATGGGCAGCGAAACAAGGCTCGCCATCCACACATAGAATCCGGGCAACAACTTCAGCACGGTCGTTTTGTTGACGTTCCCTTCATCGGCTGGATACTCCACGCCAACCATCGAAAATGTTGAACACGCAATGGCGATGGCGATGATACCAAACACCATGGCCAGCGTTGGTTTGCGGAAATACAGCGCAACGACGCCGGCCAACCAAAACGGATTCGCAAACCATGCCAGAATTCCGGCGAAGATTGCCGGACTGATGTATGGGAGGAATTTCAGATCGGGTTAAAGCGCAGCCGCGCCACGACCAAATGAACCGTAGCCGAGCTCGGCTATGTATCACAATGTGAGGATGTGATGCGTCGAGGTGCGCGCCACAAGCTGTTGAATGCTTACAGCAGTTCGAATGCCAAACCTGAGTTGCGGCGGCCTCAATAAATACCGCAAGTAGTTGTCATTAAATGCGTTTGACCGCATGACCAAACGTTACGCTGCCGGCATTTTCATGGCATCGAAAATGCGACGACCCGTCGTTGAATTGCATCCGCTTCCTCCTTTTTGAACTGCTGAGGTTTTGCATGCGTCGTTCCCAGTTTGGTCTCACACTGATGATGTTGGCATCCGCCGCGCTGGCCGCGCCGCTAGCTGCGCAGACGTATGCAACTCAGAATGTCGCGTCGACCGCCGGCATCTATCGAAATCCAGATGGAACGGGCCTTCAGCAAGGCACGGCGCCGACAGCCTACGCCCTTAATGGCGGAACCGGACGCGTCCTGGCGTTCTCGTCGGTGGTTGGCTCATGGGGCTGTAATTTCAGCGCCATTTACAGCGCCGACGGGTTCGACTCTGGTGGAGGTAGCTGCGCTGGCTCGGCCACCACTATCAATTCGGCCAACAGCATTTCAGGAGTCAACGCACCCGGACGCACCATGTTCCTGGTCGGTTTATTTCTTGATGCGAACAATCCAAGTGGCTTGGCGCCGTCCCCATACAACTACGCCGGCGGTTACGGCCAGGCGACCTACAGTGGCATTGCGCTCAACCAAGTGTTCTTCATTGGCGACGGTAGAACGGGTGACGTATTCAGCGGACTGCCACAGGCCGGTGGTATTCAGCAGTTTCTGGTTCCTGGTGGTGCCACTCGACTCATCCTTGGCGTAGCAGATGCGTTCAATTTCAACGGCGATCCCTCGTTCTACGACGACAACGTTGGTAACTTGACCGCGAGCTTCAGCATTTCGGCCAGCACACAGCCGCCGACGACTGCGCCAGAGCCGTCAACGTACGCCCTGATGGTAGCCGGTCTCGCGGCCATCGGATTCGCCGCACGTCGCCGTAACAAGTAAGAACTCTTCAAACCAGCTAGTCGCGACTCACGCAGCCGCGAAAACTTTTCGGACGGCGGGCGCATGGTGCTAACACGCACTGTGCGCCCGCAATCTTTTTACGGTGTTGTGTTGTCCAATTGCGACCGCCACCTGCCCGGAGAGAACATGCTTCGTCCAATCGCCCATGCCTTCTTTGCAATTGCAGCGTCATCGTTGACAACATTGACGGTTGCTGCGCAATCAAAACACGCGTCGAACAACGCTGCCGCAGTACAACGGCAACTCCTTGAAATTGAAGAAGAAATCGCGCGAGCCAATCGCGATTGTGATTACCTGTACTTTCGTCGCATTGAAGCGGACGAATTCATTTTCACCGACGCTAACGGTGCGATGACTACGCGCAAGGAAGATCTCGCAGGCGAAAAGGACTGCAAGAAAAACGCCAGTGTACAAAAGCTCGACGAAGTGGTGGTGCAATTGCACGGAGATGTTGCCGTCATCAGCGCACGTGCCGCAATGCCGGGAAGCCGGGAAGGTCAGCCGACTGTCCGTCGCAGTCGCTTCACCGATGTGTTTGTCTGGCGTGGCGGCCGCTGGCAATTGGTTGTTGGTCATTCGTCACGCATCCCGTAAACGTGGCGCGTAGCTGCAATTATTTCGTTCACCGTCAGTACTCCGAGCGGAGCGGCTACCGCCTACGCAGACACCGTGAACGTTCGCCCAACGCGTTAACGCAGGAAACGGCGCGCGAGCTGCTCCAATCGATCGTCCTTCTTTCGCTCGGCCTCCTCCAATATCTCCTGTACGTGCGGCTTGAGTGCAGGTTCGCCCCAATACAGGCCGGTTGCGCGTTCTGCCAATTGCGTTTCGTTCACGCGCGCGGCCTCAAGCAATGCGCGCGCCGCAGCGCGCTCAAAACCCGGATCATTGCGATCGGGCAAATCGTAGTTGCGCCGTGGCATCTCTCCTTCGGCGTCATCACGCGAGAATGCTTTAGACAATCGAATCGCCTTTCATGCGATAACGCACGACAACGCAATGAGCGATGAGCCACAGATTGCGCTTGCAATGTGTAGGCTGTCTACTCGTTTGGCTCGCCGGCGGCCGCAATGGCGCGCGGAATGTGTACGATGAAAACCCATAAACCAAACATCACCGCCAGCAGCGTCGCTGCCAAGTCCGATGTAATTGCGGAATGAAGCCGTCGCATGGGCGAGGTCGCGTTGCCCTGATTGCTCGTTGTGATATAGGTTCACCGCGTTAATCACCTGTGGTTCATCACAATTTTCCCGATTCATGATGCATTACATCTTGCGGCTGTTCATGCCGGCCGTGGTTGCCGTCGCATTTGCAACCACGGCTCATGGTCAAGCCGTTACTGCGGCTCGAGCCCCCGGCTCAATTGCAGTCAGGGCCAACGGAAAAGAGACAATTTTTTCGACGACCGATCTCGCCAAACTTACCCGCCGCCATGTGCGAATGGCTGGTGAATCTGCCGATGATTCATCAACTGTCTCCGGGATGGACATGTGGGACGTTTTACAACTCGCACACATTCCGTCAACAGAAGCGTCGGGGCGACAGCGTGTCGTGATGTACATCCGCCTTGCCGGCGCCGACGGTCAGAACGCGGTGTTGTCGTTAGTAGAGGTGGATCCGAGCTTTTCCAATCGCACCGTAGTTATTGCCGACAAGCGAAACGGCAAACTCTGACCCCAGGAAAAAATCATCGCGCATTCGCATCATTTAAGATCGGCATCGCATGGGCCGAGAATAGTGAGGTGGTAAGTCACTGGGAATGCTGCGTTTACGGCGTTTAGCGAGGCATTTGACAGGTGGACGGTGCTCGACAACATCGATTGCCGAATCGCCCCACTCGTTCGCATGACCTTGTAATGGAGGATGGCTTGTGATCTGGATCGAACTGCGCCGAGCGCTGCGACGGCTGTGCCAAGCGCCACGCTTCTCATTGGCCGTCATTGCGTCGATCGCCATCGCAATCGGCCCCATTCTCGTAGCCTCCAGTGTTTTTGAGGCGGCTTTCCTGCGAGACATGGCCGTTAAGGCTCCACGCGATCTGCTCAGCATCCGATCAGCTCATAAAGGCCTGGGTGTCTCGCAAATCGCTTCTCAAGGCTTGTCGTTTCCCGATTATCAGGATCTTCAAGCGGCTCTGCCGAAAGAATCGTGGCGATACATAAGCGCGTGGAAGGTCAAAGATGTGAGCAGATCTGGGATGACCGATGATCAACCATTGCGAATCGCGACTGTATCCGGGGACTATTTTCGCATTGCAAATGCGCGGTTTGTGCAGGGCTACGCGCCGTCCGATCAGGAAATGGGAGTCGTCGTCACGCCGGCACTGTGGCGTGAACTGAGCGCAGGTCGCGCAACTGCTGTGCTGACGATTTATGGCCAACAGTTTCGCGTCGTTGGTGTCGTCGATGAATCGTTTCATGGACTCTATCCGAACGAGGGCATTAACGCGTGGATTCCGTTGAGTGCTCTTCCCGGATTGGAAGGAAATCTGAATGTGCTGTCGTATCGGGAGCAGCAGGACCTTTTTGTCGTGGTGCAGACTGCAAAGGATTCGAGAATTCAGTCGTACCGACTGCTGTTGGCCACGATTTCATCGCGGTTGTCTGATTTTCACGACGGCAATCGGTTTGCGTGGCACTTTGAAGTGGCGCGTGCGCAACCAACGTTCCTCGAATTGCTTCGCACACCACGCGGCCAGGCGGCGTTCGCGCCGCTGTTGGTTGTGATCTGCGTGCTCTTAATCGCTGCCACAAATGTCGCGAACTTGTTTGTTATTCGAGCGACGTCTCGCGAACGCGAATTGCAACTCCGGCTCGCGTTGGGCATTCAACGAAAACATCTGCTGCTCTATCAATGTCTTGAACCAATTGTTCTGGGATTGGTGGGCTTGCTTGTGGGTCTGTGGACAGGACTGCTCGCAGTAGAGCGGCTCACCGTGCACCCAGCGCTACAACAACTTCATTTGCAATCGAGCGCAGCAGCAATTGTTGCGGCGTGTTTTGCGGCACTGCTTTTTGTCAGCCTGTGTGTGTTAATTCCCGTCATCCGGATCAGCCGTTTGCGTGAAGCTGGAATGATTCATGAGGGACAAGGAATTACCTCGCGCGGCGTTTCCCGACTACAACAATCGTTCCTCGTTCTTCAATTCACGCTGGCGCTCGCGTTTACGTGTGTGGCCGTGCAACTCGCCTCCGCAGTGCGTCAACAAAGCGCGGTCGATGTCGGCTTTGACACCAGGAATCTCCTCGTAGTCAAAGGCGCACGAGACGCACTCGGGTTGACACCTGACCGAATATTCAACGACTACAAGCGCGTTACGGCGGCCGTGTCGTCAATTCCAGGCGTTGTTGCAGTGTCCTCTTCACTGTCTGAATTCTTTGGCGGCTATCGCATGATGACCCGGGCAATCATGACGTCGCCGACAACCAATCTGTCGTGGGAAGGGGGAGTGTCGGCCGCAATGGATGCAATAGGTCCTGGCTACTTCGCCGCGTTGGGTCTCCCAGTTAGCGCAGGACGTGAGTTTGGTGAAGAGGATAGGCCTGGAACACCGGGCCGTGTCATCGTTAATCAGGCATTGGCCAAACTCATTGCCCCCAACGGTCATCCACTCGGAATGACGCTGTATGAACTGGGGATACAGCCGCTCGAAATTATTGGTGTCGTGCCGAACGTTCGTGCTACCGTCGGTGAAAAAATCCAGCCGGTTTACTATCGCTCGACCACTCAATCTCCAATTCCGTCTTGGGTGCTCTACGTGCGCGTTGCGGCGTTCTCTCCTGCAATTACGTCAGCTCTCACCAACGCGGTTGTGAAGGAGTTGCCGGAAAGTGGAGGGCGCCTCAAAGTGTATGTGGCCGAGGAGCAGCGGGCCGAGCGTGACATGCCCGCAACCGCCATCTTCTGGCTTGCCACGGGCCTCGCGGCAATGGCGATGTTGATTAGCGGTCTTGGATTGTACGGCGTCGCGTCACACGCTACGATGGCGCGGAGAAAAGAATACGGAATTCGCGCAGCAATGGGTGCATCACCTCGCCAATTGGCAACGTTGGTATTCGGCGACGGTTTGTGGTGGACGGCACTGTCCGCAGCCATCAGTTTGCCGTTTGTCTGGGTTGGGATGCGGGTGACGACTGCGGTAGTAGTCGGTGCACGTCAGATACCGCTGGCAGCAACCGTCGCGTTGGTCGCCATCTATTTTGTCGTTGTATTCCTGGCCCTGATGTTACCCGCGCATCGGGCGGCGTCGGTGAGCCCAACAAATGCGCTGCGGTCGTTCTGACGACGACCGCTAATTGGTGTCAATCGAACTGGTGACTCTGATCCCAGGTAGCGCAACTGCCTCTTCGCGCCAGGATTTTGAGGTAGCGAATCTTCGTAACTAATACATCATTGAACAATTACAGAACACCTTAGCGCCACTAAGTCCTAATTTGCTGATCTCGCTGGGTCGCGCCTGGCATTCGCAAGACCATAATCGCCATTCATTTCGGTCCGAGCTGATTCATGGCGCCGCGAACCCACCACATTGGCCCTGGAATTCGCAGTCTCTGTTTGGGTTGGGCAGCCTTGAGGCCCTTTACAACATTCACGCAGTACGGAAGCACGTCCGCGGCGCGGGCCGCCGAATAGCCGTCGTCGACGCTGGCAAACCTGATGCGCAGGTTTGCGTCGAGGAGGTACGTGACGGGAAACGCTGATCGGTTGTCGCGAACATTGACCAGGTCCCATTCGGTAATGACCGATCGATCGGTATCGCAAAGCAGTTCGAAGGGAAGGTTACCCGTCTTTCGAAGTCGCGCCGAGGTGGCTGATTCGTCAACAGACAACGCGACGATACGAATGCCAAGCTTGGTGAACTCGCCGGACAGATGGCGATACTCGGCCAACTGGCGCAGACAAAATGCGCACCAATTCCCGCGATAGACAATTACCAAGAGCAATCCATCAACCGCGAGTTCTGAAAGCGCGCGCGGAATTCCGTTGCTGTTCGCAACAGTCACGTCGCGAACAACTTCACCTTCGGCGGGTGGCCTGCGTGGCGGCGCGGAGAACATGCTCAGGCGTTCATTGCAGTTTTGAACTTCCTCATATTGCCAATACGATTTGGACGACGTGCTGCAACTGCGGCGAGTATGTTATTGGCACGTGAGTGGTACCCCCCCGAACAGAATATCAATTGAGCAACCACCCCACCCCGACCGCACGAACCCGGGGCATTCTTGATCTCATCGCTGTTTTCAAGTTTGTCAAAGCTGGCGCCCTGATTGTCGCCGGTCTGGGCGGCATTGGCTTGCTGAACGCGAACATAGAGCAGCGCGCGGAATCATGGCTTGAGTACCTCGCCATTGGACACGCACCGAAATTGCTCGCAGAGTTGGCGGCAAAACTGTTGCCGCAGCTCGATGCCGCAACGCCACGTCACTTCATTGTGCTGGCCGTTGGTGCGTTTGGGTATGCGTCCGTATTCATGGTGGAAGGCGTTGGACTCATTCGTGCCAGGCGATGGGCGGAATTTCTCACAATTGGTGTAACCATTTCGTTCTTGCCCTTTGAACTCTACGTGCTCGTGGACAAGCAAACGTGGCCACGCATTATCACGTTGGTCCTGAATATCTGCGTAGTAGCCTATCTCGTTTGGCGTGTGCGTGCCGATCGCGTGAGAGACAAATTGGCGAACAGTGAGATGAGCAGCAAGTGAAGACAGGTTACGAAGTCACGTTCAAAGATTTTCAGATGCTGTTTTCCTACGTGCCAAACCAGGTGGAAATAGCGCCAATGTTTCGCGATTGGTTCAACTACGAAGTACGAATATTCGCCAAAGAGCTAATACTCGTTGACGAGTCGGGTGCTCACATTGATCTCGCTCAAGTGCACGACGTCATACAGAGTGACCCCGAGCGACAAGGTCGTCTCTATCGCGTTGCCATGACCATTTGGCGCTAAACCACTCTCAACCGACCACATGAAATTCATTTTCTGGATTCTCGTCGCGGGCGACGCAGCTGTGTTGTTGCTGTTCTTTGTGCTTGGGCTTGCAGCGGCAACGAGTACGCGTACGAGTGGTTTCGTTGTTGCGGCGTACATGTTGGTGATTCCGGGAATTGTGTTGGCGGCTTCGGTGTTGCTGTTCGTGCGCAGTACAGTGCCGGCCGGACGCTTTGCTGGTTTGTTGCTCGCTGCCGCGCCGCTTTTGATTCTCGTGTATTTCAAGAGCAAGGTGGCCATTGATCTGGCGCAAAACAGCGATTCCAGCGGCCAGCTGACGTCGTTTCGTGAAGGTCCACTTCGCGAAATCGGCGAAGCAATTAACAGGAACGATACAGCAACAGTCGTGTCGCTCTTGCCTAAGGTTGATATCAATGCGAAGGGCTTTCAGAACACGACGTTGTTGATGTACGCACTGCGGCGATTGCGCGAAACGCCGACAGAGTTGGGTTCGCTGCGCGCCATTGTGAAGGCGGGTGCCAATCCGAATCTTGGCGCCGGTGGAGAACTGCCGTTGAACGTCGCTCTTCAGGAGAGTAGAAACGCAGGCGCGGAACCGGCCAAACTGTTACTCGCGGCTGGCGCCAATCCGAACACAACAGATCCGTTCGGCGAGCCTCTGTACTTCAGCGCGATCGGCGGGGGAATGAACGACGAAATCATGCAGTCTATGATTGAACACGGCGCGAATCTGAAAATCACCGACAAAAACGGTCTGTCAGTGGTGTTTCATGCCGCGATGACGCAAAACTGGCCGGTTGCGCTCATGCTGTTGCAACATGGCGTTGAATTTCGAAAAGGGCGTAACGTTAACGGCCTGTCGTTTGAGCAAATGGTGGAATCAGATTTGCGCACGTACGGTGACAAGCCCGGAATTAAAGAAGTTTTGCAGTACGTCAAATCACATCCATAACAATTCACATCGAATTCAGGCGTCTCGTTCATGAACACGCTCATCAAATCAATCGAAGAAGAGTATCGTCGGTATAAATCGCTGGCCGAGTCTGCGCTGGGGCAAGTTGAGGAGGGGACGTTGTCGCAGCCGGGGCATCCGGGCGGAAATTCGCTCGCTGTTATTGGCTGGCATTTGTCGGGCAATCTGCAGTCGCGTTTCACGGACTTTCTCACTAGTGATGGTGAGAAACCGTGGCGCGATCGCGAAGAGGAATTCGCCGCGCGTTCAGTTTCGCGCGCTGAACTGAATGAAAAGTGGGAGCGTGGCTGGCAAGTATTGCTGGACACGCTGGTGGCTTTGACCGATGACGACCTCACCAAGTCCGTTGTCATTCGCGGACGTCCGCTATTTGTGCACGAAGCGTTGAATCGCTCTCTCGCGCACGTAAGTTATCACGTAGGGCAAATCGTGTACGTCGCGCATATGCTGCGCGGGAACGACTGGAAGTATTTAACGATCGCGCCAGGTGCATCGGCCGCGTACAACGCAAATCCGGCGTTCGAAAAACCGTCAGAACACAAGCAACAATTGGACTCGAGCAAAGCATGAGCGCTTCAGAAGTCAGCAAATATTTTTCGCACGAACAATTTGGCTCCGTTCTCGAGGCAAAGCCGCTCAGCATGGGAATGTCGGGCGCATCCGTATATGACGTTACGACCGAGCGTGGTTCGTACGTGCTGCGTGTAGCGGGTCCGCACACGCAGGATTGGCAACGTCAGATGGCGGTTTTGCGCCTGGTGTCGGACAATGCCATTGCACCGCGCATCTTGTTCATGGACGCTGCCGAACGCGCCACTATCACCGAAAAGGTGCCGGGAACGGGTTTGATTGGCGCGATGAGTGATCCGAACACGCGCGGTCCGGCAATCATGTCGCTCGTCGACACAGTTGCGAAGATGCACGCCATTCCGGCGTCCGACATTGTTGCCACCGATCCGCTGATCGTTGTTCGACAGTTGTGGAATGTGCAGTCAGTTCGCCCGGGATTTCCCGAATGGGCAAACAAGATTGGGAAAACGTTTGGCGCAATCGAAGCAGTGCTGTCGACCGATGAGCGTCGAGTGTTGAGTCATAACGATCTCAATCCAGGAAACGTGTTGTGGGATGGCACGCGTGCGTGGCTGATCGATTTTGAAGCGTCGGCGCGCATTCACCCTTATTACGATCTCGCCGGCTTTACGCTCTTTCTTTCGCTACCGCTCGAAAGTGCGCTCGGCTTGTTGGCCAAGCAGGAGGGCTCGGCCATTACGCAAGAACAAGCAGTGGTGTTTGAATGCTTGCGTCGCGTGGCCGCCGCGTTGTACGGCATGATTTTTCTAAGTCTCGTTCCCGATTTGCAAACAGTTCCAGTTACCGCTCTCGAGGAAACCGGAACGCTGAGTGACTGCTACGCTCGGCACTCCAGCGGTCAAGTGCCATTGCAGAGCGCAGTTGGTCAGGGGGCAATGGGTAAAGCGTTCCTGAAACTTGCGATGACTTAAGCGAGCGTCGTCAGTGCGAAATGTGAACGGTGACTGATTCCGGAAACGGCGTCGCAGCCGCTTTTGTTATCTGCTTTCCGGCCACGCGGAGCTGTAGTAGTCGCGGTAGTCGTGCGAGCGCTGCAACTCCAGCGTTCGTAAGGTTGTGACAGGCATCGAAGGTGATTTCCTCGAGCGAGTCCATGTGTGACAGCAACTGCGGCGTGCGGTCGGTAATGGTCGTGTAGCTGTTGAAATACTTCTTAAGCTTTGACAATCCTGTAATGTGTTCGGTGGCGGCGTCGGTCGTGTTGCGACAATACATCAACGTGAGGGTATCGAGATTACCGCAACGACCAATGTGACGATAACCCGCGTCGGGAATGTCCATGGGCATGAGTTCGCGCAGCGACGGGAATTCCGGCAGCAATGCAATGGCTGCGTCATCGACGTTTAGGCAACTGACCGATAGTGCGCGTAGTTTTGGCATCTGCGACAACGCGACAAATCCGCGCGTTTGCAGGCCGTGACAACGACGTCCCCAAAGACCTTCAAGCGTTTCCGATTCGCTGAGCGCTATCCAGCCATCATCCGTCGCGGTTGTGTCTTGCGCGCTCAGGAAGCGAAGCGCCGGCATGCGAGCGATGTGCGGCATCCAGTCATCTTTTGCGTCGACGGAGAGTTTACCGAGTTTGGGAAGTGAAATAAGCGGAATCATTCCCCCTGCCGAAATCGAAAGTGCGCTGTCGTCGAGATTGAGTCCGAATAATCCGTCAAGACCGCGCAGTGCGTTCAGTCCACTGTCCGTAAAATGGCCGCGGAGCGTCAGATTGTTTGGTTCCGCGTCGGGGCTCAACAACTCCATCTCCGCCGCTACGCCGCGCCACGTTTTGAACACTGGCAACTCGTGCAGAATTGCGAGCCCCGCATCACTCACGTTATTGCCGCTCCAGAAATGAGTGAGCCGTTGGTGTCCGGCCAGCGCGCGAATGGTTCCATCGCCGGTGTGTGTCCACATCACGTTCAAGCGCTGCAACTGTTTGCAGTGCGAAACATTTGCAATTCCAGCGTCACTCACCGCAGTCATGACCAATGAAAGCGACTCCAAACTCGGCAATTCACGCAGCACGCTCAAACCCGTGTCGGTAATTCCTGTCGAACTCAAATCCAATCGGCGCAAACCTGGCAGTCGTGCCAAATGGCGAATGCCGGCGTCAGTCAGCGCCTTTGAGTTGCCAAGTCTGAGCTCCGTGATGTGTTCAATATGCGAAACCTGTTCGAGTATTTCATCTGTCATGCATCCGTGCGCATCGAGTACGGCGCCTGGGTGCTCCGCCAGTGAACGCAGTATCACGTTCCAGTCGTGCGAAACCGTGATGAACCCTGCGTCGTCAGACCGCGATGAGCGAATGCCAACCGGACGCTCCGTCATTGCAATTCCGCTCCGCAACTTCTCTGCGAAGGCACGCAACGCGCTCCAATTGTCAAAGCCGTGCTCAATCGCAATCAAATAGCGCGCATCATCGATAGTGATTTCAACGTCT
>JBDUAX010000430.1:0-4041 GCA_040004455.1 Gemmatimonadaceae bacterium | reverse complement strand
ATCCTCAAGCCGACGGTTTCCAGCCGTCAACTCCTTCTGTTGGCTCTGCAATTCCTCAGCAAGCGCCTGCATGAACGCTTCCTGTTGACCCGCATAACGACCACCAAGTTCGAGACGAATTCCCGTCGGTGGCGGATTCTCGGCGAGAATGGTTTTGATATCACCAATGACTTCGCTTAACGGTCGACCTTCAACTGCAGCGGTAATTACAACTGTCTGTTGTTGATTTTCACGAAGATGCTCACTACGCACGTCTTCGGTGGTGAACGTTGCCAGTGCACCAAGTGGGGCCGATCGGTTCGTGGTTGGCGAAGCAATGGGTAACGCCGAAAGTCTTTGCGCGTTGAAGCGAAGCGAATCGGGCGCGCGCACACGCACACCAATGGAACGATCGTCGAGACGAATTTCCCCGGCGCTGACACCCAGCAGTGCGCTGCTCACTGATGAACTGATCGCGCTGCTCGTGAGTCCGAGACGACTGGCCTCCCCCGCGTTCACGTGCATCGACATTTCCGCACTCGACTCCGGAATTCCGGAAAAGTAATCGGCGAGTCCTTCTACCTTGGAAACCTTCGGTTCAAGCTTCTGCGCGTACGCGTCGAGCTGCGCGAGGTCGGCGCCGTACAACTTGATTTCCATGGGCGACGACGCGCCGGACAAATCATCAAGAACATCCGACAACAACTGCGGAAATTCCACGCGCGCGCGGGGCACTGCAGCTTCAACCTTGCCTCGTACTTCGTCGATAATTTCTTCAATACGGCGATCACGCTGCGACTGCGGCTTCAATCGAACCGAGATATCACTCTTGTTTTGTTCAGTCGCAAACAACCCCAACTCGGCACCGGTGCGCCGCGATGTTCCTTCCACCTCGGGTGTGTGCGCGAGAATTTCTTCGATGATGTGAACTTGCCGATCGGTTTCTGCAAGCGCCGTGCCCCCCGGTGTGACGATGTCGACAATGAATGCGCCCTCATCCATTTCCGGCAGGAACCCGCTGCCGGCGCCGCGATACGCGAACACGCCACCAACGACGAGCAGCAGCGCGGCAAAGACAACCCATGACAAGTGATGCAGCACGGAGCCGAGCGCGTTGGAATAGTGCACCGACAACGCATCGAGCGCCCGACCCGCTCTCGCCAACACGCTGCGATTTTCAATCGACGCCGTTTCAGCATCATGCGCGTTGAGGAATTGTTCGCTCAACAAGGGAATGATCGAGAGCGCCAACACCAACGACACCAGTACGCTGGCGGTCAACGTCAACGACAGCGCAGCGAAGAACTGCCCCGTAACGCCCTGCAACAATCCGAGTGGAATGAACACAACGACCGTCGTCGCGGTGGACGACGTGACGGGTAAAATCAACTCCTGCACTGCTTCGCGAATTGCCATTGTGCGATTGCTCGTCAAAGCCAGATGACGCACAATGTTTTCCGTGATCACGACGGCGTCGTCAATCACGAGACCAATGGCAATTGCCATGGCACCAAGCGTCATCAGGTTGAACGTTTGCCCGAACATCCGCATCACCAGCACGGTGATCGCGAGCGTTAATGGAATTGCCGCCGCACTAATGGCCGTAATACGAAAGTGCTGCAGGAACAACAACAAGATGATCACGGCGAGCCCCGCACCAATGAGCATGGCGTCGCGCACTGACGTTACCGCGTCTCGCACTAGCGCTGCCTGGTCGTATACCGCCGTAAGTCGAACGCCGGTAGGCAGCGTTTTCGAAATGGTCTCGACCGCTCGCGCGACGCTGTCGGCAATCGCAACAGTATTACCACCAATTTGCCGAGTGATGTTGAGGAGCGCCGCAGGATGCCCGTTGCCGCTGATTACGCGCAGGTGATCTTCAGTGCCCGGCGTAACTGTTGCAACGTCGCGCACGCGAATGCCCGGACGCACGACAACGTTCGCGACGTCGTCAATGGAGTGCGCCTCCTCCGCCGACACTACCAGGTACTGCTTGTAGTCCTGCGCAACGCGACCAACGGCATCTGACGTCACATTCGATTTGATGGCGGTCGCCACGTCATCGTACGTGAGTCCGGCGTTACTCAAACGCGCCGGGTCGGCAACCACTTCAATTTCGCGCGTATCCGATCCCTGTACATCCACGCGACCAACACCCGGAACCCGTGACAGCACCGGTTTGATTTGATAGCGTGCGATGTCATAAAGTGTTGCCGGGTCTCCACCTTCAAGGTTGTATGAAAGAATTGGAAACAGCGACGGCGTCAGTCGCTCTATTTCGATTGATAAACCTGCCGGCAAATCACCGCGAATTTCCTCAACGCGTGTGCGAACCAGCTGCACGGCGTTGTTCATATCAGTGCCGTCAGCAAACGTGACGTTTACCTCACTGCTTCCGCGAATGCTCTTCGACTGTACGCGCGTCACACCCGGGACAATGCTGACCGCTTCTTCAATGGGACGCGACACAGCAAACACCACTTGCCGCGCACCCAATGAAGCGCCCTGCGCGACAATCGTAATGCGCGGAAACGACAGCTCCGGATAAATCGCCGACGGAAGTGTTCGTGCCGACCAAATTCCAGCAACACTCAGCAGCGTAACCGCGAGATAGATGAACAGCCGTTGCGATGCGAGAACATCAAACAACGAACCATGACGTTTTTCGCTCACGGCTCGGGAGTTTTTTTGGTAATGACTGTTGCGCCATCGTCCATACCGTACGCACCGGCCGTAACGATTGTCTCGCCGGCTTTCACACCTTCACGCACCCAAACCCGATGACCAACACGCGCCCCAATCGTTACGGGCCTGACGTGTGCTTTACCTTCGGCGTCGACGACGAACACCTGAAAACCTTCGCCAGTTGGAACGAGCGCTTCGTCTGAAATTACGACGGCGTTGCTGTGTGTTTCCGCGGTGATCTGTCCGTACACACTTTCACCGATGCGCAACGTTCGCTTCTGCGCGCCAAGAGCAATTCGCACCATTACACCACGGCTGCTGCTGTCTACTACTGCTGACACGTCCGCAACCTTTCCATCAGCAAGGCGCTCAGCATCCGCGGCCGTTCCTTCGCGAAACACGACCGACTGTCCCGCGTGTACTTTCGCTGCGAGCGCCGGCGACAACACGAGTTGTACATCGAGCGCGCGCATATCGGCAACTTCCACCAATATCTGACCAACGTCGGCGTTGGCGCCGAGTGTGGCGGTGAGCTTCGTGACAACGCCGTCGATAGGCGATTGCAGCGTGGCGAGTTGCAACGCGCGATGCGCATTCACCGCCGCCGATTTCGCCGCGGCCAATTCCGCCGCAGCAAGTTCCGCATCTTTTCGTGGAGAAACACCAGCGTCCACCAGTCGCTGTGCGCGCGCTGCACTCTGTTCAGCCGCGGCCAAAGTCGCGTCGGCACTTGCGACCGCAGCGTCAAACGAGGTCGTCTCGAACGAGATCAATTTGTCACCCGCCTTCACTCGACTACCTATTGCAACGTGCACATTCGAAATTCGAGCAGGCGCCGGTGCAGACAGTGTTGCAAGATGGCCCGTGCGCGCAGACACCACGCCACTACCGTCGATTGTTTCTGTGAACGATTCCGATTTCACTGTTGCAACAGATGCTGCAACCTTGGCTTTTGAATCTTCCTTTGCCTCTTTGCCATCACCTTTCTCGTCCTTTGTGGCGGCTTTTTCATCGCCCTTGCTTGAGTCTTTCGGGTCAGCTTTGTCGTCAGTTTTCGCGCCAGGTTTCGCCTCAGCCTTTGCATCGGGCTTCTCGTCAGCTTTGGCATCGCCCTTGCCACCACACGCTGCAAGTGTCGTTGCGCAAATGAATCCGAAAGTAAATCGTCGCAGCAACACCAGCGACGGCCGTTCTGTTTTACCGTGTCTACTCATTTCGCCGGCACCACCGTTGTAAGCGAGAAAAGTCGCAACACACTTTCCGTAATGCGCGCGGTTGCGATGTCATCGACATATTGAGAAAGCACTTCACGCGCTGATCGCTGCGCATCGAGTGCCGAAGCTAGTGGCGTCGCGCCTTCGCGATACGCAATCAACG
>JBDUAX010000069.1:0-13723 GCA_040004455.1 Gemmatimonadaceae bacterium | reverse complement strand
CGGACTGACTGCTTTCGTCAATGTGGATCTCACGCAATCGTCGCATCGAGCGTCGTTTGTTGCGAGAATGAAAGCATTGCCCGAAGTGCTCGAGTGTCATCACGTGACAGGGGACTATGATTACCTGCTCAAAATCGCGTGTCGAAATCCGCTGCACATTGATCAATTTTTGAACGAATCAATAAAGCAAGGGGATGAAGTTGCGCGGACACGAACTGTCATCGTGTTAGGCAGTCCCAAGGAAATTCTATTTGTGCCGCCTGAGTAATAGCCGGCACTTTGTGCAGTGCTGACGTGTACGGTTTTGTGCTTCCGGTGAGTCCCGTCACTTAACGTCGTTTGGTGTTGCATCGTCAAACGAGCAACAACGAACACCACGGAGATTTCATATGCACAAAGTCACTCGGCTTCGCTCGGTTGCAATTTTGGCAGCGGGCATTGCCATGTCGGTTGGTTCATCCGGGTGCATGGCTACAGTTCAGCCGCGCGCTGGAGTTGCATACGTGCGAACGGCGCCGCCAAGACGCGTTGTCGAAGTGCGTTCCATTTCGCCGGGGCGCAACTACATCTGGATTGATGGCTATCACCAATGGCGTGGGAACGCATATGTTTGGGTTCCAGGTCGCTGGGAAGCACCTTCAGGCAATTTCCGTCACTATCAGAAAGGCGAATGGAAGCATGACCGCAACGGCTGGTACTGGGTGGACGGCCACTGGCGCTGAATAGTTCTAAAATCAGCGTCGTAGGTAATGACAGAGCCGAGCGATATGCGTGGGGCGATAGCTGCGATGGTTGGCATTTAGTGAAGACGCCAAGCTTAAGCGTAATTGCCGAACGCATGCCGCCCGGCTCTGCTGAAGTTTCACACCGTCATTCAAAGGCGCAGCAATTTTTCTTCGTACTGAGTGGCGAACTCGTTTTGGAAAGCGACGGAGTTCGCCACGTGGTTCGTGCACGTGAAGGTGCGCACGTTGCGGCGGGTGTAGTGCATCAAGCTCTGAACGTTTCTGACGCACCAACAGAGTTTCTCGTTATTTCCGAGCCGCCGAGTCACGACGATCGAGAAAACATTTCGAATTGATCAGGCGGGCGATAAGCGACCCGCAGCTCGCCGTGCTTCGTAAGCCTTCAAATGTGTGAAGGCTATCGATAACATGGTGTCATCAAGTTTGTGCTTGCGCGCGGCGTTCAGCATGAATCCTACGATATGATCACTCTCGACAGCGCCACCTGACTCGAGATCCCGCAACATCGAAGCCGTTAGCGGACTCGGTTTCAGCAATGCATTGCGCGAAAATTCGACAGAAGCAGCGCGAGGCGGAAATCCTTCGTGCGTGGCAATGGCAATGTTCGCGTTGAGAGTGCGCTCAATTGCTTCAGTGCCGCCAGCGGATGCCATAATCTCGCCGATGTTTGCGCGGAACAAACAAGTCACCGCTGCGCACGCTGAGAGAAAGACGACTTTCTCCCACATGTCCTGTTCGATTTTTTCGGACAACTCCCAACTCACGGAAGTCTTTGCCAGTGCATCGGCAAAAGCCTTCGCGTTTGCTGAGTAGGCACCGCCCCGTACTCCAAACACGACACGTTGAATGGGACTTCCGTGTACAATCGTTCCATCTTTCTTGAGCGTTGCAACAATTGCGGCAAGCCCACCCAGCACTTTGTCTTTGCCAAAGCGCGAGTCAAGTGTATCCATGTGGGACATGCCGTTCAAAATTGGAATTACGGAGCAGTTGCCCTGCATGGCGGGTGCAATTGCATCCATGGCTGATTCCAAATCGTACGACTTGCAGGTGAGCAACACAACGTCGTAGTCGGCGCCGAGTTCTTCAGCCAAAACTGTCTTGACGGGCGTTTTGAGATTTCCCTGTGCGCTCTCGATAACGAGTCCGTCGCGTTCAAGCTGAGCGCGGCGACCCGCGCGCACGAGAAAAGTGACGTCCGCCCCAGCGGCTACGAGTCGTCCGCCAAAGTATCCGCCAATTGCGCCAGCGCCGAGTACGAGCAGTTTCATGGTAGCTGCGATCGATTGTTTGAAGGACTGTGGCACGCGAAAAGTTACACGATCAAGTCGAGTAATTTACTTCCAGGTCTTCGCGAGACAGGTTCCAATCTTAAACGGCGGCAAACCTGCGGTTTCTCGACGGAGGTCCGCGTGCGCCGAGTCTTCCATAGCGGCGAGCGTGGTTTTGCCATCGCTCGTGCGATTGAATTGAGTGCCGTACAATTGTTTGCGTCCCCAGATGAGCCGCATGTGATCTTCGAATACAGCGACATCAATGGCCGGTGACTCATCCGGGCCCGCCTCCATCATGCGATGCAGCGCTGAGCGTCCGAGGGCGGTGTCGCGCTGTGAGAGCAGATACACAGCGTGAACGCCCGCCGCGCCGACCACTGAGCGTGTGGGCCACACTGAACCACGCTGTGCTCCGAGTGCCTTGAGACGTGCAATCATCGCATCGGCTCCGGCACCGAGTTTTGCCTCGACACCGACGAACTGAACGCCGTAATTCACCGGCGCGCGCAAATCGCCCGTGATACCGGCTGCGCTGAGTAGCGCAGTGCGCAAGGTGTCATCACTCCAAGTGTGCTTGGAGTCGTCGAAGAACAGGGCCTGGCGTTGAACCCACGGCGCGGACGGCGCGTATGCGCACGTCGTGCGTTGCGCTGCAGTTGATTGCGCTACGAGTGGCCTCGCGACGGTTAGTGCCGACAATGCCAACGCGATGATGTGCTGCAGACTGATTTTCATTTGGCGGTCGGCGTTACGATGTAGTCGTCGAACTGAATCATGCTATCGGTTTTAGACCACACGCCGACTTTTCCTGACACGGGTTCGGTGAGTGTGAATTCCCCCATCGGCTTGCTGTCGAGAAACGCTTGAAGCTGCGTACCATGCACGCTGATTTTGAGAGTGTGCCAGGTGCCCAATTCCAACGGCACGAGATCAGGCGCTCGTTTGACAAACTTTCGCACACCTTTGTTGAAAGTCCACAGCACAACGTTATCTTCGGTGCCGTTATAACGAACAGTGAGATAGTCGCCGTTCGGTTTGACGTTGAACAGAATGCCGGCGCAGCGATCGAGCGTACCACCAATCATTTGAAAGCGAACAGAAATGTCGCCGTTCTCGAAATTGTCGAGACCTTTGTAAACCGCGATCGGATAGTAGGCGAACGCTTTCACACTCTCGATGAATTCTTCGTTGCGCGCGCCATACAATTCGCGCGCTTTGTCGGCGAGCCCGCCAGCGGGTTGACCGCGTTTCCACACGCGTCCATCGATAAACAGCACATTGCGTTTTTGTTCTCGTGCAACAATCCAGCTGCCGACAACTGGTGCAAATGTTTTGGGTTCCTTCCCGGCGGTTTCATTAGCGAATGACACATGCTTTTCACCGCTCGCCGATGTTTTGAGCGGAGTCGCAGCCTTTTGCGCGTGCGCGGCATGAACGAACGAAATACCTGCAAGCGACAAGCTGGCCATCGTTGTCATCATCAGGCGAGAACCGATAGCCATCCTAGTCTCCTTGCTGCAATCGCGAAGTGTCGTGTCGTCGGAGTACGAACCACAAAGAACAAATCAACAACGGCCACGCGCCGAAAAACACCCACGGCGCGGCGATGGGCCTGGCATCAAGCGGGTACCCAGGATACGGAACTGACTCAGCCAGCGTTGGCGGTTTTTTTTCTGCCAGCTCATAAATACTTTCGAGCACAATTTCTTCGGTCGCTGAGCGCGACATGACGCGCTTGTCCCCCAACGCGTACCAGACTTCGCCGTAGTGATCGCCGGCGTGTTCGAAGAGTCCAGTTCTTCCCTTCGCGGCATACACAATTGACACGTGCTTCATGGTGCGGCGCAATTTCGACAGCACGCCGCGATCGAGATCAACCAATCGCGGGTCTTCGGCCGCGAGGTACACAGTGATCACGAGCGGCTGTTCAATACTCGCCAACGCCGCTTCGTCGGCTTCAGAAAACGAATTGCGACGATTCTCACTGGTATCGTCGCTCACCGAAAGTGTCGCGCCGGCTGCGCAGACGATGACCGTAGCAAACACGCAAAGCGCCCCGATACGCATGCGCGACGCCAGTGCAACGCCGACGCGCATCCATTGACTGACGAACAGCAGCGCGCCAACAGAAGACGTGAACAAGACGACCATGACTGAAACACTGAGTTCGCCACGTTCAAAAACGCGAAGCGCCGCCCACGGCGTGTAGTTGGCCACTACGGCAATGATTCCACCACGGGCAGCGGCGATGTAGTCCAGCACCCAGGTGGCCAGCGTAAAAGTCAATGCGATTATAGCAGCGCTCGATGCACTTGCCGACAACGCGGCGGCGACGGATCCGATACCAATGGTAATTATGCCGCGCAGGAGATAGCCGAGCAGCAGCGTCACAATTTCCGGTGTGTACAAATGCCCGTTCATGACTTTCCACAACGCGAGCGCAGTGAGGCCGGGGAGGAGCGCAACAACCCACGCTGTGAATAGCGCGATGGCCTTCGCAAAAATGTTCACCAAATATGAAACTGGAGCCTGCAACATCAACAACAGCGCACCACTTTCTTTTTCACTCGAGAACAATCGGATGACGACAAACGGAAACAACAGCAGCGATGCAAGATCATAGGCGCCAAAAGTCGGAACTGCGATTCCTTCGAGCGGGCTCAGACCTTGTGAAAGTGCCGCCGGATTGCCGCCAGAACCACTCGCCTCGGCGTACAGGTTGACTGATGTAATGAACGCTTGACCGACCAGTGCTGAAACCACCAGCAGCAGCAACCAGAACGAACGGGATGCAACGAGTTCGCGCAATTCTTTTCCAATAAGGTTCCGCCACACAGAAAAACGCGCAGCCTTAGTTGGTGAGCGCAAGAAACACCTCTTCAATACCGGCATCAGTCGCGCCTGCGCGCGCGCGAAGCTCAGATAGCGTTCCTGCACCTACAATGCGCCCTGCATTGAGTAGCACCAACCGATCGCACACGCGGGCGGCATCGTTCAACTGGTGAATGGACAAAAACAGCGTACGCCCTGCCCCCGCATGCTGGCGCAACACCGACATCGCCTCGCGGGTTTGGCGCAGATCCAATCCATCAAACGGCTCATCGAGTAACAGCAGCGGAGCCTCGGAAAGCAGTCCGAGCGCGAGCATGACGCGCCGGTGTTCACCTTTTGACAATTCGCGCAACCGCGCCGCAAGCAACGAGGCGAGGGACAGTTCGTTGATGCGCATGCGCATGGCTTCGGGCGATGCGCCGTGCAAATGCGCGAAGAACCGCAGAACCCACGCGACGTTCTGATCGTTCCAGGGATGAACACCGTCGGGGACAAAATACAAATGCTGTTTTCGTTCAGCGACCGGGATATCGGCAAACTCCGCTTTGACGGAACCGCCAGAGGCCGGGATTAGTCCGGCCATACAACCGAAGAGCGTCGATTTGCCGGAACCGTTGGGCCCAATGAGCCCCAGCACTTCGCCACGCCGAATTGCAAAACTGGCGTCGCGCAGCGCCCAGAACTCGCCAAATCGCTTCGATATGGAGTTGACGTCGATAAATGAGGTCACGGCGAAAAAGTAACAGCGGTTCGGTGGAGCTAATCGTAACATGACAATATCGTGTCAAACTCTCGATTTCGCTTCGACCGTCCTGCCGAGTCCAAATTCAACCTTACCAACGAGTTCTCAACTATGAAGGCGTTTTCAACTCGCATGTTGTTCTGCTTCGCGGTCTTGTCGACCGCAACGGTCGCAACCCTGGTGACTCCCCACGACGCCGTGGCCCAGGACAAGACCGGCGACTTGCGTGGCACCGTGACCGACGATCACCAGCAGCCAGTAATTGGAGCTCGCGTTTCGATCGCGAAGCCCGACCGCGTTTCACTGACCGATGAGCGTGGCCGTTATGTGTTGCGTGGACTGCCAGCCGGCTCGTACTCCGTGGCGATTTCGGCGATCGGTCGCAAGACACTGATCGAAAAGGCCACCGTTGCGGCCGGCACTGCCAACACCTTTGACGCAAAGCTTGCGGATGGCTCACTGCTGTTATCAGGTGTCGTCGTTTCTGCCACTCGCACCTCGGTTGACGCCAACAAAGTAGCGTCAACCGTGAACGTGCTGACCCCCGAGCAGGTGCGTCAAAGTCCGGCGCGCGAATCGCAGGATCTGCTGCGCGAAATTCCGGCCGTCGAACTCCCTCGCACCAGCAGCCTGGTTGGCGGAACTGCGCAGATCGTTTCCATTCGCGGTGTTGATGAAGGTAGAACGGCGGTCCTTTTCGACGGCGTTCCAGTCAACGACGCGTGGGGTGAGTGGATTGACTGGGGACGAGTCCCGAAGAACATGTTGGACCGCGTCGAGGTGGTGGAAGGAGGTTCGTCGAGCTTGTACGGCAACGGTGCAATGGGTGGCATCATTTCATTTTTCTCACGCCCGATGGCACCGAATTCCGCGCGCATCCAACTGGACGGCGGCAGTCGCAATGCGCGTCATGCGTTCGTTGCTGCGGGATCGCCGGTATTTCATGGATTGAGCGCGACGGTGAGTGGCGACTATCAGGAAAATGGTGGTTACGTGTTGATCGACTCGGCGATTCATGCGCCTGGCGTGTATGGTCTGCGTGGACCTGTGGACGTTGCATCGAATGTCATTCAGCGCAATGCGTATGCACGCGTGAACTATGCGCCGAGTGCGAACTGGTCGGCGTTTGCAACCGGACATTTTTTTGGAGACTCGCGTACACTCGGCACACCGTTGGCGTTTGCGAATCGTGATCAACGCAATGTCGATGTTGGCTTCGACTACGGCACCGTGTCGCACGGCCAGCTCACGCTGCGCGCGTGGGACGGTCGTCAAATTGAAAATCAGCGCGCATCGAATATTCGCTCGGTTGTGTTGCGCACGATTGAAGATTCCAGCTTGACCGCAAACATTCCGAGTCATGACTGGGGCGCATCGGCCATCTGGACGCGTGCTGGACTGCCTGGCCTTGAGTCGTTCAGCGTTGGTGGTGATTTCCGCCACTACCAGGGGGACTATAACGAAATCGATTTCAATACCACGTGCCCGGGAACGAATTGCGGCGCTTTTGCACGCCAGATTTCTTCGGGTGGTGCGCAGAGTTTGAGTGGGGCGTTCGCACAGGCAATTGCAGCGCCATTTGATCCGCTGCGAATTGAACTCAGTGCGCGCGTAGATCAATGGTCGAACAACGACGGTCATTCGAACGACGCGGCGGCCGGCCCGACGACGTATCCGGACAAGAGCAAGACGTCGTTCTCACCGCGTGTTGGCGTGCACTATCAATTGCATCCGACTTTTTCATTACGCGGTGCAGTATACAAGGCGTTTCGTGCGCCGAATCTGGCGGAGCTGTATCGCAAGCAGATCAGCGCAACGTCCATCACCATTCCCAATCCTGATTTGAAAGCGGAAACTGCACTCGGACGCGAGGTGGGGTTCGATTGGCAGCCTGCATTCTGGTTGCAGGCCAAGGGCACCTACTACGTAGCCGATTATAACGATTTCAACGTTCCGGTTACCCTTACGGGAACTGATCGTTTGGCTGCCTGCGGAACTATTACCACTTGTCGTCAACGTTTGAATGTGACGGCAACGCGCAGCGAAGGAATCGAAGGCTACGTTGCATTGCGGCCAATTTCGCAATTGCTGATCAGTGCTGGTGTCAACTACGACGATGCGCGTCAACAATCGGCGCTCACCGCAGCACAACTCTCCAGCAAGCCGCATATCAATCGTGTTCCGTCACCGCGTCAGACGGTTCGCGGAACGTACAGTTCAGGACTGCTGGGCGAAGCGACTGTCATTTGGCGTCACGAAGGGCAAACGACCACACTCGGCGGCTTGCCGCTGCGCCCGTTCACTGTGGTTGACCTGAACTACCGTCGCGAGATTGTGCGCGGCCTGAGCGGATTTGTGTCGGTTGAAAACGTTGGCGACGTGCGCTTTCAGGTGAACAAGGCTGGAGCCGGAACGGCCGCGAGTCCGTTCATCATCACAACCGGATTGCCACGTACTGTGCGTGCGGGACTGGAGGCATTTCGGTTCTAGCAGTTGATTGAAGGCATGGTCCATGATCCGAACCCAGCGCCAGCCATCGTGGGAAACGGCACGTCACTGTCCGCCATAATTCAGGCGATTGACAGCGCGCGCATGCTGCGTCCCGCGGTGTCCCTGGCGCTGGCGACTTTGGTTGGCGTCGAGGGTTCGTCGTATCGGCAACCGGGCGCGCGTTTGTTGATTGATATTGAGCGACGTGTGCTGGCGGGTGCGATAAGCGGCGGCTGTTTGGAAGGCGATGTGGCCGCGCGCGCAGCTGAAGTGTGCGCAAGCAACAAACCGGTGTTGTTGCGCTATGATTTGCGAGAGGATCTCGAAACCATTTGGGGATTCGGCGCAGGGTGCGATGGCATCGCGCACATCTTGTTGGAGCCGCTGCAAACTGATCGGTGGTTGCGTGACGCTCATGCTTCGATGATGCGGCGGAGCGGCGCGCGACTCACTACAGTAACAATGGCGTCGGAAGAGAGCGAACTTTTGGGAAAGCATGAAATTGTCGACGCGCTGTCGCCCGAAGGTGAAGCAGCTCTCACATCAATGGACATCAACACGACGCAACCATTTACGTTGACCCACGTCGTTGACAACGATTCGCACCTTGTGATGTTTGAGCCGCTCGATGCACCCGTTGCCTTGCATTTGATTGGCGCTGGAAAAAGTGCCGAAGCATTTGCAGCAATTGCAGTGGTAATGGGTTGGCAGGTTACCGTCGTCGATCATCGCGAATCCATGTTGCGCGATTTGCAACTTCCTCCGTCTGCAAAGAGACTCGTAAGAAGGGCGGCCGAAGGTCTGAGCGATTTACCTCTTGATGCCCGAACGACCGTTGCGCTGCTGACGCACATTTTCGAGATCGATGCCGCGTGGTTGCAATCGCTGCTACCGCATTCCGTTGCGTACGTTGGAGTGTTGGGTTCGCGCAATCGCGCTTCGCGACTTGTCGCGCAACTCGCCACTGACGGTATGTCGATTTCAGCTGAAATGCAGAAGCGTTTGTTCGCACCGATTGGCCTGGACCTTGGCGGCGAAAGCCCCGAGTCCATTGCGCTCGCTGGCGTCGCCGAAATGGAGGCGGTACTGCACGCGCGTCCTGGTGGATTTCTGCGCTCGCGGCAGAGTCCGATTCACACGCGTACTCCTGTTCCGGTGATCGTCGAAGAAGGCATTACTGTGACAATTGATGAATGCGCGATTCCACAGGATCGGAGTTCCTAGCCGCACATGCGAATCGCCGCGTTGGTTCTGGCAGCAGGCGGTTCAAGCCGGCTCGGTGAACCGAAGCAGCTGTTGGTGGATCTGAATGGCGAGACGCTTGTTCACCGCACCGTCCGCAATGCAATTGACGCCGGAGCGAGCCCCGTGATTGTCGTGATTGGCGCGCACGCAGCTCAGGTTGCGAAATCCGTACAGGATTTTATCGAATCCGAGCACGACGTTTTCACGATTGAAAACACTGCGTGGAAAAATGGGCTGAGCCTTTCGATTCAACTCGGCGTGCAAGCACTGAAAAGCATGAACGGTGATGTCAGCGGAGCAATGCTGTTAACCTGCGACATGCCTTCGGTTAGCGTCAGTCACCTGCACGCGTTGGGAACGGCTTTTGACTTGGGTGCAGTGAGAGTCGCGTCGTCATATGGAAGTACGCGTGGAATTCCCGCGATCATTTCGAGAGCGGAGTTTGCTGAATTGTTGAATCTCAGTGGAGACAGAGGCGCGAAAGCATTGCTCGCTCAAGACTCCACCGAAATCGTGGAACTGGTTGGCGGCACTTTCGATTTGGATACACCAGCCGATGTCGCGAAATGGAGGGCGCAGCAAGCGACGGACAAACAGGTCGCGCGTAGGGACTGATATGAGACTAAAGTGTGATTGTGTGGCTTTTGTCACAATGAAAATTGGATCTGGTGATCGAAGATTGAGTAGAATCAGTTTGGCGCATCCATCAATTCACCGGGAGCGAACTATGGCGCAGCCGACCGACAAGAACATTTCAGACAAGCTTTCCAATTACACGCCAGATGTTGAGCGAGCAAACGAGTTGTTGTCAACGCATTTGCACTCTCGGAACGTTCTCGTGCACAGCTCGGACAACTCAGACGAACTCGCGTCGATGATGGAAGCGGTCGAGGCGTTCGAAGCCGCGGTCGAAGCGCGCGGTGGTGATCTCATGATCGACGAGGCACCTGAAGGTAAGAAAGGCGAGCCCGACAATCCTTCGTTTGTGTTGCCCAAGCGCTCATCCAATGAAACGGCAAGCGCCTATATCGGTCGCATCAGAACGGCCACGCAGGCCGTACGCGACTGACAGCTCCGCGTTTGACTGCTACTCGAGCTCCGTTGCGGTCGAGTCCCAATCGGCAAGGTTTTGCCGCAGACGTTCAAGAACGAATTCGTTCACAGCGTGCATGTATTCAAGCCGCTTGGTCACCTTAGCCGATGGCTTGAGTTTTTCACGCGCTTCGATCACGCTATCGTGGGCATTCTCCCAGCGCTCGAGACGATGTTGCAGCAGCCTTCGAAAGAAATCCGGCGCAATTTGATAGTAGTCGCGCCGATCGCCGTCGCGCGGCACGCGTTCCAACACACCGTGTTCCAGTAAACGGCGTGCGTCAGTGCTGACACTGGCTTTGCTCACCCCGAGTGCATCGGCCATTTGCTGAATGGAGCAAGGCTCCTCACTCCACAGCAACAATCCGAACAATTGACCGGCAATTTTCGGGAAGCCGTCCTGTTCAGTTGATTGCCCCATTCGAGCGACGAACCAATCGCGATCACGCGCGCTCATTTGAAAATCACTCGAGCACCATTGGGCCTTCGTGCGCCTTCGGCCGACGCACCAACAGCAGGAGTGGAACGAGTGCAATCATGATGAGCGCCGCCAGTACGTAGATTTTTCCGTACGCGATGACACTGGCTTGCGCGGCAACCTGCCTATCGAGCACGGCCAACGCTTGTGCGCGTGCATGCACCAAGTCACCCGAACGTTGTGCAAACGCGTGTGCCATTCCTTCCACGCGTTGTGTGAGTGCGTGATCCCCTGCAACGAGATGCTCGCTCAGCGTCGCCTTCACGCTGGCGGAATAACGAGTGAGCAACGTTGCGATACCAGCAATTCCAAATGAACCACCAAGTTGACGGAAGAAATTGTACAAACCAGTTCCTTGGCCGAGTTCAGAATGCTTTAATCCAGCAAGCGTAATTGTTGTGAGCGGAACAAACATACATCCCAGCCCCAGTCCTCGCAGAATAAGCGGCCAAAAGAAATCGCCAGAGCCACTCGCGCTGGTAATCTGCGACAATTGCCACATCGCCAGGGCAAACACAATCGCACCAAACGCGACGAGCAATCGCGCGTCCATTTTCGACGTGAGCTTCCCAACCACCGCCATCGAGAGTGCGGTTGTCAGCGCGCCTGGTAAGAGCACAATTCCCGTTTGCTCCGCAGTCATTCTCAGATTGCCTTGCAAGAACACGGGCAATGTGAAAACGGAAGCGTACAAACCAACTCCCATAACGATGCCCAGCAGTGTGCCAACCCACACTGGCCGATGTCGCAACACACGAAAATCGATGACGGGATGCGGAGTGGTTAGTTCGCGCCAGACGAGCGCAATTCCACCAACCACTCCAATCAGGCCCAGTGTTATCATCAGGCGAGATTCGAACCAATCGTCGCGTTGCCCGTGTTCAAGCAAATATTGCAGTGATCCAACGCTGACCGCGAGCAACGCAATTCCCGCATAGTCAATTGAGGCCGGCTTCTTGTCGTGCGCTGCGTCGTGCACGTTCGCTGCAATCATGAACGCCGCGAGTATTCCAAGTGGAACATTGATGTAGAAAATCCACGGCCAGCCGTAATTGTCGGTAATCCATCCGCCGAGTGTTGGTCCGACAGTTGGACCAACCATGACGCCCATTCCGAAAAGAGCCATTGCCATGCCGGCTTCTTCTCGCGGAAAAACTTCGAGCAGAATTGCTTGTGATACCGTGAGCAGTGCGCCGCCACCGATGCCCTGCACAATCCGCCAGAAAATGAGCGTGGCCAATGAGTGCGCACTGCCGCAGAAGAAGCTGGCGGCAGTGAACAATAGGATGGATGCCACGAAGTAGCGTGTTCGGCCGAACACACTGCCCAACCATCCTGTGAGCGGGATGACAATCACGCTGGCGAGGATGTACCCCGTGGTCACCCAGGCTATTTCGTCGAGGGATGCTCCGAGGTTGCCCATCATGTCGGGAAGGGCAACGTTGACGATGGAGCTATCGATTACCTGGAGGAGTGCGGCGAGGACGACTGCAAAGGCGACGACGTATTTGTGGGAGGTGAGGACCTCCGTCGGGTCCGCCTCATCCGCGGATTGTGGCCGCGGACGCTGCGGCACTGGCCCTGATGGCGAATCGACTTCGGGTTCGTGCAGCACAGCGGAGGACATAGTGTTCAGTATAAACTGAACGATTGTTCAATGGGAGCTTGGGGTCTGGGTGTGGCGCCGATGGAAGGCGCGGACGGCTCCGGTGGGAGGCGCAGAGGACGCGTTTCTTTGGAAACAGCATGCGGGCATCCGAAGCCAATGCAGCATTCTCGGAACATTTGTCACGCGGAGCCGCCGAGGCGAGGAGAACGGCAAGCCGTAATCGCGAAAATTGAATAAGAGATGCTTTGAAAGACAAGAAAACAAAATCTTCTGGATTGCGTGGGCTTTGAAATCGCATTGCCTGGTTGCCGTTCTCCGCGGCTCCGCGTGATTGCTGTTCATCATTTCCAATTACGAAATTCAATCGGATGCACGCCTGCTGTAACGGTTTCAAAAAAGTGCTGTCTTCCACACGTCGCGCGAATTGCTTCGAGTGATGTGATCTGGTCGCAGGTCAAATTGAAATGATCTTTTTGACGAAGCACTACGTCCAAAGTGCGTTCAGTTATGAAACAAAAATCAGGGTGCGACCTCGTGAAACTGAACGTCTTTCTCATTATCCAACGCCCACTTCAAAGCCCACGCATCTTGAAACAGAATCACTGAATTGTTTTTCGCGTCGTACAGGCGCATGCGGCCACGGCCGGTCACCGCGCGTTCAATTGCGGCGGGCGTTCCCGTAACCCAACGCGGATAGCGCGCACTGATCGGTTCGAATTTGCAGGGTGCGCGATACTCGTATTCCAAACGAAATGCCATCACGTCGAACTGCAGCTGACCGACAGCGCCAACAATTGGAATTGGGCCGGCAATGCTTTCTGCGTAGAAAACCTGCGCTGCGCCCTCCTCAGTGAGTTGGCGCAAACCAGTGTCGAATTGCTTGCGGCGCAGTGCGTCGAGCGGAACTGCGCGGGCAAAATGCTCGGGCGGGAAACGCGGAATGCCGCTGAATTCCAAACTGGATCCTTCAGCGAGCGTATCGCCAATGCGCAGCGTGCCGCGATCCATGATACCAACAACATCACCTGGCCACGCTTCATCAATTGCCACGCGTTCGCGCGCGAGAAACTGTTGTGGCGCCGACAATCGCATGGGTTTGTTGGTGCGCACGTGATTCACTTCGAGCCCCGCGCGGTAACGACCAGAACAAATGCGGACAAACGCAACACGATCGCGATGCTTGGGATCCATGTTCGCCTGAATCTTGAAAACGAA
>JBDUAX010000429.1:0-4052 GCA_040004455.1 Gemmatimonadaceae bacterium | reverse complement strand
ACGCGGCTTTTGTTTTTTGCATAGTTGAGCGTCGTCGTCCACCGGAACCCATTCGACATCTGAATAGGTGTGATAGAAATGAGTGCTTCAATACCCTTGTTGCTGATTTGTCCTGCGTTGATCGCGGTCTGACTGAATCCGGTGGCGGGCGCGATGGTCAGATTGATGATCTGATCCTTCGTTTTCTTGTTGTAGTAGGTCGCGTCGACGGTGACACGATCATTGAAGAACGACATTTCCGCGCCGCCTTCCACGGCTTCTGTGCGCTCGGGCTTGAGGTTCGCGTTTGCGGAGGTGTTGGCCAATGTGTACAGTGGCTGGCCCGAGAATTTTGCCGACTGCCCGTTGTACAGCGTTTGCAATTGGTAGGGCGCGGCATCGGAACCGACTTGCGCAAAGCCGGAATGCAATTTGGCGTACGTCAGCCAGTTGTTTTTCGTGAGCGCCGGAATGAGATCCGTCAGGACAATGGATGAACTGAGCGATGGATAGAAGTACGACGAATTGTTTTTCGGCAGTGTGGATGACCAATCGCTGCGCCCCGTGGCTTCGATGGTCCACAGTTTGTTAATCGTTACGACGGCGGAACCGTAGGTTGAATTGACGGCCGAGTGGAATTCGGCGTTCGTCGTGGTTGGCGTAATGCCGGCGTTCGCGAGATTGTAGATGCCCGCCACCAGAATGCCGCGCGTCGCGAAGCTATCGTCGGCACGGTCGTTGCGACGCTTGTTGCCGCCAACGTTGAGGGTCATGTCGAACCAGCCAAAGGTGTGTTTGGCGGTGACCAGTCCCTCGAAATTGGTTTCTTTGGCGTGGGTGTTCGAGCCGGTGAATCCTCCGTTGTAGGCCGGATCAGCATTGTCGATGTTGCCGGGCGCGAAGTGCTCGTCGGCGTTGAATCGATACGAGTCACCGCCCGTGCGAACGAGACCGCTCAGCCACGGAGTGAACTGGTAGTTGGCGGAGATCTGGGCGATGACGCGTTCGCGTGAATCGGCGGCTGGGTTGTCGCTGAACTGCCACCACGGGTTCCGGTGGTAGTTGTCGTTCCAGTTGTACAACGAGCCGTTGGCGAGCCCGTACGGGCTGTCCGTGTTGAAGTACTTGTTCTTAAGCGACGCGACGTCGACCTGTCGCCCGAACCAGGTAAACGTCATGAACGGATTGCCTTCGGTGTAGCCGTTTTCCGGACGCTGACTGCCGTTGTTCTGTACGTATTGCAACGATCCGCCAATCGTCAGTTTTTCTCTGACAACCGCACTCGCCGACAGCGATCCGGAGAGCTTATCGAGCGACGTGTTGGGCACGAGTCCCTGCACGGCGTCCTTCGTAATGGAGAGACGCGCGCCCATACCCCGCCCCGAGGTCGTGACCGACAAGTTGTTCGAGACGGTATTCGCCGATCGGAGAAAGCCACTCACGTTTTCGGGATGGGCAATCCACGGTTGCGCCTTGCCGCTGAACTGGTCAATGAGGCGGCCGTCGAGCTTTGGTCCCCATGATTCGTCTGCGCCGTCATTAACTCCACTTCCGGCGCCATCGACGTACTTGAAGTCACCGCCGAACCCCTGACCATACTGATTCTGGTATTTCGGCAGCACCGACGGCGACTCCGATGTGAAGCGGCTCGTGAAGCTGACCCTGGTGCCGGCTGGCGCACCTCGACCGTTCTTGGTTGTGATGACGACGGCGCCATTCGTTGCGCGGGAGCCATACAGCGCGGCCGCATTTGGCCCTTTCAGCACTGTCAGGCTGGCGATATCGTCAGCGTTGAGATCGCCGATTGCCGATCCGTAGTCGCGGCCACCGCTTGCGGACGCGTTGGAGAATCCGCGGTTGGAAATGGGAAGACCATCAATGATGAACAGCGGCTGGTTTTCACCAAGGATCGAGCCGGCACCGCGAATAACGATGCGTGACGAGCCGCCCATGTTGCCATTCTGGGTAATGTTCACGCCGCTGACCTTGCCAGAGAGCGCGCTGATAAGATTCGGAGCGGCAACTCTGGTAAGCGCTTCTCCCGTTACCTCCTGCTGCGAAGTACTTATTGTCTGTTTTTCGCGCTGCTGATTGAGCGCCGTAACCACGATGCCCTGCAGCTGCGTGGCCTGAGCGGCTAGCGTCCAATCGATGCTCTGCGGAATTCCCCCGAGCGTGATTAATTGTCGAGCCATCCTGAACCCAATGAAGCGGAGCGTCAGGGTGGCCGACCCTCTCATGCTTCCAGGCACGGTGAGAGTGTATCGGCCATCGTCATTGGTGACAGTGCCTACGGTCGTGCCTTCGATAAGCACGGACGCACCGACGATCGGTGCCTTCGAGTCGCTTACGACCCGGCCGGTGACCACGGTCGGATTTTGCGCCGATGCTCTTACAGAATCGACAGAAATTGCGGCGCAGACCACCGCAACAGCGACCAGTGCGCGTGCCAACTGGTTACTCATCACTCGTACCTCTCGGGTTGAGGGAACAAACACATTGCGACAACCTTGGGCGCAGATACCAATCCATCAGGCAGGCCAGGAGAGCAGCTTGTTCGCGGGAGAGTTTGCGCGCGAAGCGAACGTAGTGCTTACTCGATTAAGGTGCTAGGGACAAAAGTCACGATTACAGGGACGGATGCTACCAGGAGTGCGACAGACGGCGTCTGTCCCGAATAGCCAGCGTGACTACGTCAAACAAGACTTCCATCAAAAGTGCAATGACAACGTATCGAAACAATTTTACGCCTGTGACGCATCAAGATTCGTTGGACAAGGCACAGTCGGTTCAATCGACCCAACCACGTTCTGGAAGAGGGCACTCAATCGAATCACGCTGCACGAGATGTTTCACCAAATGCACAAGGAACACCCCGAAGACGCCGACCCTGTAAATGGGGAGTATACTGACGATCCATTTACGCTCCTCAACAGGAACGGAACAGGTAAGAAATGCACCAGATTCTCTTAGCGTTAATCGTCGCATTCATTCCGTATCAAGAGCAGACACCCAGCCGCGAGGCACAAGTTGTAAAGGCGGTTTTGGAATACCGTGCGCTACACTTGCGGGATTCGACGAAAATCGGGGTGTGTGATATTCCGGAAACCTTCGACCAAATGGGCAACGTTGACGCGTCGATTTCCAATCAGAGCATTTGGCGCACTCGCCGTGAATGCAATGCTCTGATACCGAAGGCGGCATACAACGGTGCCTTTGTTCGCGCGGTGCGGTTCAACGGCGATACGGCCACGGTATACGTTGGACGGCGGTTTCCCGGATACGGCTACAGGGATGAATATCAGGTTTCAAAAAACAACGGCCGATACATCGTTCAACGTTACTGCATCACCGATTTCATTCAGAATTAACGATCTTCGAGTTCGTGAGTTATTGAGTCATGCCGATTGGTAGGGCTACCGCCAATCACAAAAGGGGCGCTCCGTAAGTCCGGAGCGCCCCTTTTTTCCTTGTACGTAACACCGGCAGCTGCGAGAGACGTAACGGATTGGCTTGCGTCAATGACGAATGCGTTTCTCGATGCACCGCTTTCTGCCAAGGCCACTGCGACGTCGACAATCCGAAAGCGCACCCTGAACCGGGGCGAAGTGTGGAAAGCACACGACGCCAATCTCGATCGCGTCGTTGCCATCAAGCTCCTTTTACGCGGCGCACTCGACGACGCCACAACGCGCGAACGATTCCGTCGAGAAGCACTCGTGCTTTCGAAACTCTCGCACGCCGGCGTCGCAACTATTTTCGATTTCGACAAACAGGACGAGCGCGACTTTCTCGTCATGGAATACGTTCCAGGCGGCACGCTTGAATCACGACTTGCCTCCGGCCCCATGCCAATCGCGGAGGTGCTCGACGTTGGCATCGCACTCTCGGCCGCACTCGACAACGCGCATCGCAACGGATTTCTGCATCGCGATCTGAAACCCGCGAACGTTGCGCTCACTTCCGACGGACATCCAAAAATTCTCGACTTCGGGCTCGCGCGTTTACTCTCCGCGGCCGGAAAGAATCTCACGCAAACAGGCATGATTATGGGCTCCGTGCCCTACATGGCC
>JBDUAX010000068.1:0-13832 GCA_040004455.1 Gemmatimonadaceae bacterium | reverse complement strand
TTGCTCGCTGCAATGCGATTAGCGCGCGGTGCCGTGGAAAATCTGGCCATTTCGACTGAATTAGAGGAAGCCGAGGCGCGCGTGCGCGACGGGGCTTCACTTTCAAGCGCGATTGGCAGAACGCTTCCGCCGATTGCCGTTCAGTTGATCGACGCTGGAGAGGCGTCCGGATCGTTAGCGGCACTTGCAGGGCGCGCAGCGGATGCACTGGACAACGAGGTGCAACGTGCTCTGTCAAAAGCTGTTACGCTCATTGAACCAATATTGATACTTGGCTTTGGCGCACTGATTGGATTTGTTGCGCTGGGCTTGCTTCAGGCCATTTACGGCATCAATGCGTCGAACTTGTAGTGCGTGTGGCGCGCATCACACAAAAGCATTTACGCCCCGAGCTGCTTAACCGTCACTTAACAACAACGGTTGACCCGCGTCCACCACTCGACATTAGCGTTGAACATGAAGGATCGCTCGATGCCGAGTCTGTTTTGCCGAATTACAAGACTGTCACAGTAGACGACCGACGACCGCGTGGAAATTGCACTAAGCGTGATACAAATCGTTGACTTCCAGTAACGTGTTGCCAACCGTTGGTGACAATGTTTGTACGGCGAGACGAGTAAGGCTTGGCGCTCACGATGATGGGGCACTTTTGCTGACTTACAGCCCTCAGGACTCAGGATCCGCATGATACGGACCGATGAAAACGGCATAAGCACGATGGAATCCGCCGATCCCTCGCCGAGCGTAACCAGCCGACGGCAGTTCCTCAGTTTTGGCGCCGCGGCCGCTGGTCTGGCTGCCGCCTCCGCTGCAAGCGCGGCCGTGGCAGACGCCCAAACTATCAAGCCACAACAGCGCTCTCCGAAAACTGTCGCGCCGACGGGTCTGCCGATTGACGCGAGCATGAAGTGGGTCGATCCCACGCTTCGCCTTGTGCGTCGTATTTCGATGGGGTTGAACGCTGCCGAAGTGGCGAGCGCGAAAAGCATGGGGTATGCCGCGTATCTCAATTACCAACTCTCGCCGTCCGCAATCGACGATTCGGCGGTTGATGCGTTTGTCGCAGCGAATTTGCCGATGGTGGGCATGACGTATCAGCAGCTCACCAACCAGGACTCCGGCGAAGTTGCCGCGCAAATTCAAGATGCAGCGCTTTATCGCGCTGCGTTTTCAAAGCGCCAACTGCTTGAGCGCATGGTGGATTTCTGGACCGATCATTTTACGATCAGCATCAACAAAGTCGGCTTTCGCAAAGCAATTGACGACCGCGACGTTATTCGTCCCAATGCACTTGGTAAATTCCCTGATTTGTTGAGAGCGACCTCGAAGAGCCCCGCGATGTTGTCGTATCTCGACCAGAACCTCAGCAAGTTCCCAACACCAAACCAGAATTACGCTCGTGAAGTGATGGAACTTCACACCCTGGGGGTTAACGGCGGTTACACGCAGGCCGACGTTGATGCACTCTCGCGCATTCTCACCGGCTGGAGTGTAAACGGCGCAAACTTTACGTTCGTTCGCAACAGTCACGATCGCGGACAAAACGGGCCGAAAGTTTTTCTCGGTCGCACATTTCCGACCATGCCGTCGACCGCGACGACGGCCGAAATGCAAAAGGAAGGGGAAGACGCCATCAACATGCTCGTCGCGCATCCGAGTACGGCTGCATACCTCTCGTTGAAAATGGCACGCTGGTTGTTGGCTTACACACCGCCGCAATCGGTTGTTGATGCGACCGCCGCCGTGTACCTCTCAACGGGCGGCGACATTCCTTCAATGATTCACACCATTCTGACGCCGACGAATTTACAGGCGTCAGTGGCGAAATATCGCCGTCCGTTTCATCTCGCTGCCGCGAGCATGCGTGCACTTGGCGCGACGGTCGTAAACATTCGCAGCATTCGCGGTGCCGCTGATGGGATGGGGCAACCGACCTTTCAGTGGGAACAGCCGAACGGCTATCCGGATCGTATTGACTGGTGGTCAGGACTCGTGCTACAGCGTTGGCAATGGGCCAATACCATTGCGGCCCAGAACAGTGCAACGACGACCAGAGTTGATCTCGCGCCATTCAAAGTCGTGAATACGGCAGACGGTGTAATCAACATGATCAACACGCAAATTTTTGGCGGAGAAATTGCGGCAAACCTGAAGGCGACGCTCACGACTTATATCAAAGCCGGAACATTTAACGATGCGCGAATTCGAGAAACTCTCGCGCTCGCAATCAGTTCGCAACAATTCCAGTGGTACTGATGTCAACCGCCCACATGACCACAAAAGGCAACGCACATGAGTGACCACGAACGCGACAACAGCTGCGCGGAATACAACGAAGTAACGCGTCGTCAATTCCTGGGAACAGCGGGTGGTGTTACGATCGCCGCAATGCTTCCAACCTGGCTACCGCGCGTTGTGATGGCGCAATCGGCCTCATCCCGCGACATCATCATATCGGTGTTTCTGAGTGGCGGTGTTGATGGCATGTCGATGGTTGCGCCGTTCGGCGATCCTGCTTACTACACCGGACGTCCGAATATCAACATTGCACGGCCCGACGCAGCTGGAACGGGTGCCAAGCTAACAGCACTCGATAATTTTTTCGGGTTCTCTCCTGGCATGGCCCCGTTGCTCCCAGCCTATCAAGCCGGAGACTTGCTCGTAGTCCACGCGACCGGATCAGTGAACAACTCGCGGTCGCACTTCGATGCGCAGCGTTACATGGAAGTTGGCAAGCCCGCCGATGCGAACGTTGTGACTGGTTGGTTAGGCAGACACCTGGCAACGATGTCACCACTGAAGGCAACGACACCGCTGCGCGCGCTCGGCATCACTACCGGCATGCCGCAGACGCTTTCAGGTGCGCCAAAAACGCTGCCCATCCCAAGCCCGGGAAGCTTTACCATTGGCGGATCCGGCGGCACAGCAACGGCACGCGCGCAATTCCTGGCTGCTAACTATGTGGACGCCGCCGACCCAGTGCATGCGAACGCGTTGGACACAACGAACACCATTGCACTGTTGCAATCGATCAATATCAACGGCTACACCCCGCGACAGGGTGCGGTATATCCAACGAGTGGATTCGGTGCGCAGCTGAAATCGTCCGCCGCGCTCATTAAAGCGGATGTTGGAGTCGAAGCAGTGCACTTGTTCATGGGCGGCTGGGACACGCACTCGGCCCAGGGAACGGCGCCAGGTGGGTACATGCACCTCCGGATGCTCGATTTGTCGACTAGTCTCGCTGCGTTTTACGCGGACGTCATTCAAGGCACCACGGCGAACGGTGTCACTGTCGTCATCATTTCTGAATTCGGTCGAAACGCTCGTGAAAACGGCAATCAGGGAACGGATCACGGACGTGGCAATGTCATGTACGCCATGGGCAAGAAAATCGCCGGTGGCAAAGTGCTGACGAACGGCTGGCCCGGACTGGCAACTGAAAACCTCGAGTCTGGACAGGATTTGCGCGTGACACTCGACCACCGTGACGTGCTGGCGGAAATCGTACAGAACCGCTTGCAGAATCCGAACGTCGGAACCGTATTTCCCGGATTCACGCCGACAATGCGAGGCGTTACAAAACCGTAAGTGCGTTCACAATATTCAAGCGGGGCGATGCGGAATTTGCGCATCGCCCCGCTTTTATTTTGTGCCAATCAATTATCAGGGGGAGACCACAACAGTGCCAACCATTCCGTTGTGCAGTGTGCAGACGAACGGGAAAACACCAACTGTACTGAACGTTCGCGATATCGTCACGCTCTGAATTGTGTTGATATTTGCTGGTGCACCAATTTGCCCCGCATTCCAGAACACGTTGTGATCGGCGGGCGGAAAAATAAATCGCACCGTTCCGTTCAATTTCACGACAATGTCGGACGGACTGAACGTGAGTCCCGGCATTGAGACGTCAACACTCGCTTTGGCGTCGGGGTTCGCAACAACTGTCAGAGTTGACGACGTGCCAGCGACGGTATTGCTCCCCTCTGTTACTGCAGCACGAAATGTCGATGTGCCAATGCCAACGGCGGTAATGACTCCGGCCAAGCTGACTGTTGCGACATTCGCATTGGTGCTCGTCCACGTGAGCGGACGCGTGCCGATCGCTACAACTTGATTATTGGCATCGCGCGCGCTGGCCACTGCCTGACCGAGCGCCCCGAGTTGGAGTGTGGCGTCGGAGAGTTGCACTGCGACCGTCACAACAATTCCACCCGCCGCAACCACCGTGAGTGCGACCGTTCCAGACACTGCCCCCGACGCGGCGCTGATGGTCACCGTTCCTGGTGCGACCGCCGTTACCGTGCCAGAACCATTCACAGTGGCAACACCGCTCGCGCTGGAGGTCCAGGTGAGCGAAGGAGACGCGACTACGGCTCCAGCAGCCGAACGTGCGACCGCGTTCAGTGAAAGTGTTTGTGCCGTTGCGAGAGTCGCCGTGGATGCCGTTACATCGATGCGACTGATGACGACAACTGGTGGGTCCGTGACACCGTTGTCTCCGCCGCCGCAACTGGTGACGGTGAGTGAAGCTGCTGATAACATGAGTGCCGCTGCGATTCGCAGCACGCCTGCCCGCGCGCGCGTTGGCTGATTGGTCGATATGTTCTTCACGAAATCATCCTGGGCGCGTTACAGCGCGTATGAGAAATTTCTCTTTATTAAATGCCGCGCGGTGTGCGCGGCGGCGGCGCTGACGGTTGTCCACCCGGGTGCCACTCAGGACGCGGGCCATCAGCGAGGAATCGCAGTGCGCGCGCTGTTGCACTGATGACCTTCGCCATGTGTTGGACGTCCACCGTGTTCGGGTTGTCACGCACGGTGTGGTAATCGGGATGCAAATTGAACGATGAAATGGTGTGCGCCGGAATTCCTGCGCGCGCGAAACCGATGTTGTCACTGCGATTGAAGAACTGCTGTCCCGGTCGAACATCCGGAACCAGGGGCATTGCGTTCGCCGAAAGTAAATCGCCCATCGTTGAACGCTCGTACCCGGTGAGCCACGCCTTACCGGTGCCACCGGCCAGAGAATCGGGGCGTCCGATCATTTCCATGTTGAGATCGACGACAGTGTTGGCAAGCGGACGTACCGGATGCGCGAGATACCAACTGGTGCCAATCCCACCTACTTCTTCGCCGGTGATTGCCATGAAGATGATCGTCCGCTTGGGACGAGGTCCGTTGCGCAACGCGCGCGCCATCTCGATGAGCGAGATGCAACCCGACGCATCATCATCAGCGCCATTGTTGATTGAATCGCCAGCGATGGCAATGCCAATGCCGAGGTGATCATAGTGCGCCGTAACCAGCACCACTTCTTCGCTCATGATCGGGTCGCTTCCTTTGATCATGCCAACGACATTGCTGCCGCGCACGCGACGATCGGCGGGAAGACTATCCCATGCAGCCCAGTTCGCGACCGCGCGTGGACGCGCACGTTGTGAACCTGCGTTGGCCGGGGCGTTTGCTCCAGGAATAACAGTCGGCTGAACAATCTCCAACGGAATGTTCAACATGTACGTGCCAGAATCGCCCGCCGGAGTGAGCCCAACGCTCTTGAATTGTTCGGCCAACCACTTCGCTGCGCGTGCACTGCCCGGTGAACCGGTACGACGCCCTTCCATGGCGTCACCAGCGAGAATATCAATGCCACGCTTGACCGAGGCGGCATCAACCTTGTCTTCGGGGTACGGACGCGATGGCACGACCGCCGAACGTGTTCGTGGCAGTGCCGCCAGCGCCAACCATTGACCATTCCGACTGACAGAAAGACGGGTGATGGTATCGAGAGCGGCGTATCCAAAATCGCCAACTTCAGTCCAGGTGGTTGTGCCTCGTTTCCACGCATATAATTTCGCGCCACTTGCCGAAAGCAGCGTTGTCGAATCGGCCCACACAACATCTTCCGACTTGTCAGACACGGTGCGAACCAATGTGTCTGCGCGTTTCGTATTGGGATTGTAGGACATGACAAACCAACCAGTACTTCCCTTTTGCACGTAGCTGACGCTGGTCGTGCCCGGAATGCGATGCAGCGAACGTCCAATGTTTCGCGCAACCGTGTCAGTGGAGCTCCGCGTGGTGTGCGCAATTTGCAAAGTCGCGGGGCTGCCAAGTACGAAGAGAGCCCAGGTGCTGTCGTCAGCTTGCGCGAAATATCCAACCGGTTTCACATTCGGAAACATCACGGATGGCGCGACATCGCTCGTTGGCATCTTCCACAAGCGTTGTGTGGAGTCGGCCTCAACGCGAATGACAGTAATCGCGCTATCCCCCGCGGTTGGAAAAGCGGAGTACTCACTTTCCCTGGTTTGATGCACCGGCACCGCCAATCCGGTGCTGAAGTTGTAGCGGTAAATGTCTGCCTGCGCGTCGGCCCGCGTTGACGTGTAATACAGCGAACGCGAGTCGGTGGCGAACATTGGCTGATTGTCGTAGCCATCACGATGCGTGACGTTGAGCGGCGCGCCAACTTTAGGCAGCGCGGCGCTTAATGTGAGCGGCACCAAATAGACGTCCGTGGATGGCGGCGCATTTCCGGCACCAGTCGCTGGCGGACGCGCTGGAGATCTCGTTTGAGCGCCAGACGACGCGACGATTACCAATGACAACGTGAGCGCGCACGTTACGGAACGATTCATCGTTTGGATGGCCCCTGAGATCTCAAAATCGAGATGTCGGATGGAACAGCTAAGTGGTGGAGGAATAAGGAAGATACGACCTAATGCGGTTGCAGGCACAGGGGTCGCGCCACTAGCCTCCCTACATGATGCTGCGTCGATGGTCTCTCACGCTGTTGCTTTTTCTCGCCCCTTCGGCGGCATGCGATAACAAGACTGACGGACCGACCCGTCCTGTCGTTAACGCCGACGCGAATGTTCGCTCGCTGGTGGTTGCGCCGCTTTCTTCGTTTCTGCAGGTCGGACAAGCGCGGACGCTACTTGTTGAGCCGCACGACTCGGGCGGTGCGTTGGTGTCGAGTGTCACCGTTACCTGGAGCAATGATGCGCCAACGGTCGCTTCGATCAGCGCGATTGGCGCAGTGACTGCGCTGTCTCCGGGTACTGCGCACTTTACTGCTACCGTGGGATCGGTCACAGCAACGGCAACCATTACGGTTGTACCGGCAACTCCTGGTGTGTCGAGTTTTCAACTCACGAGAGCGGGGTTTACCGACGCCACTTTCCTGGGTGTTTGGGATAACGGCGCGGGTATTTCCTGGGCTGTTGGCTCAGAGGGTATTATCGCCCGGAGCACAACGGCTGGCGTCTGGGAAAAAATTCCGTCGGGGGTGACGGTGTCTTTGGTTGGTGTTTGGGGCACAAGTCAAACGGACATTTGGGCGGTCGGTGAAGGGGCCACGATCATTCACTACGATGGTGTGTCATGGAAATCGGTTGTGAGTGCGGCGAATGTCACACTGCTTGAAGTATGGGGACTGAGCGCCAACGAAGTGTATGTGCTGGGGGATAAGGGGTCGATTCAACGTTGGGATGGCACACGATTTTCGCTGCAAGGCACCCCAACGACCGATGACTTGTGGGGCATTTGGGGAACCGATCGCGATCACCTGTATGCCATTGGTAATAATGGAACGGTGCTGCGATTTACCGGACTCAATTGGCAACGCGAAACGAATGACAGTGCGCAGCCTCTATTTGCAATTTGGGGAACAAGCAGCACGAACATTTATGCCGTAGGGGTTGCGGGCACGGTCATTCATTTTGACGGAACGTCGTGGGAGTCAATGCCAACACCCGGCAATTCGAATCTCTTTGGCGTGTATGGTCGAAGTGAGAACGATGTGTATGCAGTTGGCAACACAGGCGCTGTTTGGCAGTTCGACGGCGTTACATGGAAGGCATTATCGCTTGGTGTTGGGCAAAATTTTCGCGGCATCATTGCGTCAACGAACAACACCTTGCTGCTTGTTGGTTGGTACGGCACTGCGGCGCGCATGAGCGGCGTTGGTGCAAGCGCACAATTGACAGCGGAAATCTCCGACCCGTCGTATTTGTCAATTTGGGCACCAGCAAGTGGCCCGGCATTCGCAGTGGGCTTCGGTGGTTCGGTGCTTCGTCAAAGTGGTTCGTCGTGGATTACCGAACGGGTGCCGCCGGTCAATGACCTGTACGGCGTCGCCGGCAGCAGTTCGACTGATGTTGTTGCGGTTGGCGACACGGGATCACTCATTCATCTCACTGCCAGTGGCTGGGCACGCGAAATAACGCCGACCACTCGGCTGCTGCGCGCAGTCTGGAATGCCGGCCCGAACGACTATTTCGTTGTTGGTGAACGCGGCATCATTCTGCGTAGCGTGCTTGGGGGTTGGGTGCAGCAGGCCAGTGGCACGCAACGCTTCTTGCGCAACGTATGGGGCACTGACGTCAACAATGTGTACGCAGTTGGCGACACTGGGCTTCTTCTTCGCTATGACGGCACACAATGGAAATCTGAGACGGTTCCAACAACGCTGCGACTGCGCGGCGTTTGGGGTTCAGGCAAGAACGACGTCTTCATTGTTGGCGACGCGGGCACGTTGCTGCGCTTTGACGGCGTTCATTGGGACACACAAGTGAGCCCAACCACGCGCGACATTCGCGCAATTTGGGGACGCAGCGCAACTGAGGTTTACGCAGCAGCGGACAGTGGCACGATGTTGCGCTTTGACGGCGTAAGTTGGAAAACCTTGAGCGTACCTGTGACAACACCACTCTACACGGTGTTTGTGCCGAGTGGCGGAACGAACGTGTTGTCAGCCGGTGCGAGCGGGAAAATTCTTGAAGGAAAACCGTAACAAAACGAATTACCACCCTTCACGCTTTCGTAAATTCAACACGTGTGCGATGTGATGATCACCGTGCCACGCATACAACGCCACCATTTGATCGATACGCGTTGGCCCGTTTTCCGGATGCACATATTTGCGCGCGCGGTCTGCAACACTTACGCTACGCAGCACTGAAATGGCGCGTTCGTGAAGCGCGTCAAACAACAGCAACGAAGTTGAAATCGGCACTGCGCGCACGTCGGCCAGCGTTGACCACGCGTCCTGATCGTATGGCTTGATTGTTGGATTGTCTTCGGTAAGCGCGACTTTGAAACGCATGTACATGTTCATGTGGCTGTCCGGCACGTGATGCGCACGTTGCCGAACAGTCCAACCACCTGGGCGATACGGCGAGTCGAGTTGAGCTTCGCTCAGGCCTTTTAGCGCTGAACGAAATCGCGCTGGTTGCGACGCCATTGTATTAATGGCGGCCTGCCATTCAGCGTCAGTCAGCGACGGTGGACTCTTGAATTTCCCGATTGGAAAGCTCAGATCTTCGGACATGGCTCGAGGTTGATGTTGTTCATTGAAAGTTGCCGTTGCAAGGGAATTGTAATTACTCCGCCCGGCTCAGAATGACCCGCAGTCGTGATTCAGTCTCCGCCAACCGAGCCCACCCAGTGGGGAGAGGCGCAATGTCTTCCCGGTTTTCGGTCCCGCGCATACGTTGCCGCGCGTCAGGTTTCTTCGCCTTCCCGCCGCTGTGAAGGTCGTTTTCGCGCTGTAAAACCGCCGGACCACGGAGCCAACTCGATGGGCACCAAAACCAAGCTGTCGATCATGATGTTCCTGCAGTTCTTCGTGTGGGGTTCGTGGTTCGTGACGTTGGGTTCGTACCTCGGATTGACTCGGCACTTTTCAGGGGATCAGATCGGCGCAGTGTTTGGCGCGGTCGCGATTGCGGCAATTGTCACGCCGTTCTTCATGGGCACAATCGCCGACCGTTTCTTCTCGAGTGAAAAATTGCTGGCCGTGCTGCATCTCGCTGGCGGCGTTGTAATGTGGATGTTGTCGCAGCAAACGGAGTGGTCTCGATTCTACCCATTGGTGCTTCTGTACGCGTTATGCTATATGCCAACACTGTCCCTAACGACTTCCATAAGCTTTCACCACATCAACGACGCGGCAAAAGAGTTTCCGCTCATTCGCGTTTTTGGAACGGTCGGTTGGATTGTCGCGGGCTGGGTTATCAGCCTGGTGCTGCACGCTGACACTTCGGCGCTCACAATGCAGATGGCGTCAATCAGTTCGATTGTGCTCGGACTTTTCTGCCTGACGCTACACACACGCCGCCGCGAGCAGCTGGAGCGCGGTTCAACATTCGGGATGCGGTTGGATGGGATGCGCTGGCATTGCTCAAAAACGCCGATTTTTCAATTTTCATTCTTGGATCGTTCCTGCTCTGCATCCCTCTTCAGTTCTACTACGCATTTGCGAACCTTTTTCTGAACGAAATTGGCGTGCAAAACGCGGCGTTCAAAATGAGCTTTGGTCAGTTTTCAGAAGTTGGTTTCATGCTGATCCTTCCCTTCGTGCTTCGCCGATTTGGAATCAAGGCGATTATGCTTGGCGGAATGGCAGCGTGGGCGCTCCGCTACTTTGCGTTCAGTCGCGGAGATACCGGCGGCGGCATGTGGATGATCTATGCCGGAATTCTCCTGCACGGCATGTGCTATGACTTCTTTTTCGTTGCCGGCCAGATCTACACCGACGAACGCGCCGGCCCGAAAATCCGTGCTGCTGCACAGGGATTTCTGAATCTCGTTACGAACGGCGTTGGTTACTTCATTGGCGCCACCGTTTCGGGCCGGGTTGCACAGAACTATGCCAGCACCAATCCCGCGGGAGTCGTGTCACATAACTGGATGAGCATCTGGCAGGTTCCGGCGCTTGGTGCGCTCGCCGTGCTCGTGGTGTTTCTCTTTCTATTCCGCCCCAAAGGAGCAGCCGCTGCGCCGACGATGGCATGAGCGGCCGCGACGAAACGCGTGATGCCAAGTCTCCGTGGCGATAAAAGTGCCCGACGGAGGGGCTCACTCATTCGCCGGACGATTCGCAGGATGCTGAGGCCATGAACGTGCTCGTTGAAGCCTGCGTCGACTCCGTGCAAACCGCCGTCGACGCAGCAGCGGCCGGCGCAGGGCGCGTCGAACTGTGCGGACTGGGAGACGGCGGCACAACGCCTTCATTCGGCATGATGACCCGTTGCCGAGAGATGTTAAAGATTCCGGTGCACGTAATGATTCGTCCGCGCAGTGGTGACTTCGTGTACAACGACGACGAAATTGCTGTCATGCTGCACGATATCGGACTCGCACAAAGTGTTGGAGCCGATGGTGTGGTGTTCGGAATTTTACGGGCAGACAACACGATTGACGAAGCGCGCATGCTGCGATTGATCAACGCTGCCCGACCGATGCGCGTGGCCTGTCACCGTGCCTTTGATGCAACGCCCAACGCCAACGAAGCGCTGATCGCGCTTATGCAACTTGGTGTAGATATCGTGCTGACATCGGGGCACGCACCAATTGCTGTTGCGGGCGCCGTTCAGTTGGCGGAACATGTGATCACGGCGGGAGAAAAACTGAGCGTGATGGCCGGCGGCGGCATTCGCGCGCCCAACGTCAACCAGGTCATCGCGCTCACGGGCGTTAAGGAAATCCATGTTCGCGCGACCGACTCGCGTGTATTCGCCGACGTGATCAAACGAATTTCAGGGCGTGTGCCTGAGGAGCGGAAATGATGAAACGGAATTTGGTATTGTCGCTGATTGCAGCGTTTCCTCTCGCGCTCTCAGCACAGAAGGCCGCACCGAATCCTGATAGCGACTACTCCGTTATTCCGCGTCCAGTTGTGCTTACGCCGCGCGCGGGGCATTTCGAGCTGTTGCGACGCACAGTGATTCACGCCCCGGCGAAATTCAATGCGGTAGCTCATCGCTTTGCGCGAGACGTTGCCGACGCGACTTCGTTCGATCTTGCCGTGCAGCAAGGTGCCACCGCTGCGACGGGCATTGTTCTGCGTGTCGATCCAAGGATCGCACCGGAAGGTTACCAGATGGAGGTGAACGCAACTGCCGTTGTCATTCGCGCCTCCGATGCTGCCGGAGCGTATTACGGACTCGAAACATTCAAGCAACTACTGCCGCCCGACATTTATCGCAACGCGCCGCTCAAATCGACGCACTGGCTTGCACCGTCCGTTCACATCGAAGACGCACCGCGTTTCGGTTGGCGCGGCATGCATCTTGACGTCGCGCGACATTTCATGCCAAAAGAGTTCGTCAAAAAGTACATAGACCTGCTCGCGCGCCACAAGATGAATCGCTTTCACTGGCATCTTACCGAAGACCAGGGCTGGCGCATCGAAATCAAGAAATATCCCAAGCTCACCGAAATCGGATCGTGTCGAGATCAGACGCTGGTCGGGCCGTACGTGGCCGACCCTGCCAAGCGCGTCTTCGACGGCATCAAACACTGCGGCTATTACACGCAAGACGACATTCGCGAAGTCGTCGCATACGCTGCGGAACGATTCATTACCATCGTTCCGGAAATCGAAATGCCGGGGCACGCGCAGGCCGCAATCGCTGCATATCCGGATCTCGGCGTTCGGCGCGACACGACGGTTTCAGTATTCGGCGTGTGGGGAGTGAGCGAATTCATTCTCAACGCCGATGCCAGCACCGTCTCATTCATGCAGGACGTGCTCGGCGAAGTCCTCACGCTCTTTCCCGGACAATTCATTCACATTGGCGGCGATGAAGCAATCAAAACACAATGGAAAGCGAGTCCCCAAATTCAGGCGCGCATAAAGGAGCTCGGTGTAAAAGACGAAAACGAATTGCAGTCGTGGTTCATTCGTCAGATGGACAACTATCTCACGTCACATGGGCGTCGTCTGGTTGGCTGGGATGAAATTCTCGAGGGCGGACTCGCGGAAAACGCGACGGTTATGTCGTGGCGCGGAACTGCTGGTGGAATTGACGCTGCGCGCGCTGGGCACGACGTGGTGATGGCACCAAACAGTCATACGTACTTCGATCATCTGCAGTCGCGCAACAGAAAAGCAGAACCCCTTTCAATTGGCGGGTTTCTTCCGCTCGACACAGTCTACGCGTTCGAGCCCGTTCCTGCCGCGCTCAACGCCACCGAAGCCAGGCATATTCTCGGCGCTCAGGCACAGGTTTGGACCGAATACATTCCCGATCCCAAGCATGTTGAATACATGCTGTTTCCCCGAATGGCAGCGTTAGCGGAAGCGGTGTGGACGCCGAATTCGCGTCGCAGCTATTCCGATTTCATGCAACGATTGCAGCCGCATCTTGCGCGGCTGCAGGCAATGGACGTGAACTTTCGTCCGTTGGACAAGCCGCCGGTTCCTTGATAGATCACTGACGAAGTTATGAAAACGGCGCTCGCAATTGCGGACGCCGTTTTTGCTATGCGCAGAATTTCAAATTGCGTTACGCTTTGGGATTCCACTTCCCCTGCGCAACGGCCGGAACGAATGAATCAATGCCGCGCGGCGGATACGCAAGGGTCTTCCCCTGCTCGGCACTCTGATACGCCGTCATAAGCAAACGCACGACTTCAAGACCGTCGTGGAACGTCAGCAACGGTTCCTCTTTACCAAGAAACACGCGAACGAAGTGTCGATCTTCAGCTTCGTATCCATACGCTACCGCTTCCGCTGCAACCACCGGCATCTGTCCAACTTCGGCGTTCTGTTTTTCAACAAGGTCTTCGCCGGCTTTGCCTTTCACCTCGCGCGAGAAGAACAAGTCGAGCCCCGATTCAAGCGAATTCCATTTCATGGAATATTCGGGACCGAGCAACTCAGCGCTCAGTCGCAAACCCGGTCCGACAAAACTCCAACTGGTAGTTGCTTCACCAATCGCGGTTTGACCTTCGGGTGTTTCGAATTCGATCATCACGCTCGCGAAGTCTTCAGACGGAGATTTCGTATAATCAACACCCATCGACTTCTTAAGTTGGGC
>JBDUAX010000067.1:0-13843 GCA_040004455.1 Gemmatimonadaceae bacterium | reverse complement strand
CTCTTTCGAGTTGATTGGCAGCGTTTCGAGAATGGCGAGGATGTTGTCCTCGACAGAGAGTTTTCGGAAAATAGACGGCTCCTGCGACAGGTAGCCGATTCCTCGACGCGCGCGTTTGTACATCGGCATGTCCGTGATGTCCACGCCTTCGAGCTCGATGCGTCCTTCCAGCGGTTCAATCAGGCCGACCAGCATGTAGAACGTGGTCGTTTTGCCAGCGCCATTAGGGCCCAATAGTCCGACGATTTCGCCTTGTTGGACCTGGAGAGCGACGTTATCTACGACTTTTCGCCCGCGATAGACTTTGGAGAGCCCAGTGGCCTTGAGTGTTTTACCGAATGGCGCTGAGATCGTGTGGGTGCGCGCTGGCGTGAGCTGCGAAGCGCTCAGGAATTCCCCCGTGCTGCGGAGGGCCTCGGCGGCATCTGCGCGGTGCTGGCGAATCTCGTTCCAAAGTTGCGCCGACAGTGAGACACGCACATCGCTCGCGTTGAGCGATCCGGGCACCGTTACGCTCTGATTGGCAATGAGGCGCGGGATGAGTGCCGTCGCCAAGTGCTCGCGCACCTGATCCATCGAAAGTCGACCGGCTTCAGCTGCGGCATCACGCCCCTCCAACTCGAGCGTGGAGAGGTGCGCGGATCTGAATCGCGTTGCGATGTCTTTGAGCGTCGCAGTACCTGTGTCGTCGGCGGCCTCCGTTAGCGCGCCAAGTGTGTTTAGAAGCGAGCGGTCGCCTTCGGACGCGCGTGCCAGGAGTGCGCGCAACTGCTCAACGTCTGAATGAAACTCGGGCGAATTCGAACTCATTTCCGACGTCATTCGGGGCGGCGAACCGCAGTTGAACGAGATGAGATTTGCAGTGGCTCATCTCCACCATTTTTCTTGGGCGGTGTTTTCACTGGGGGTTTCTTAGCGTTTTTCCTGGTGGTATCAAGCGCGGCCTTGAGCGAATCAGGTTCGAGATACACTCCTGATGCGGAGGAATCTACCGCGATATCGCGCACTTGGCCGCTATCGAAATTCACGACGAGATGTTTGCCACGGATGTAGCTGAGTGCGGGCGGAAACTTTGGTCCCGAGCGGGAAGCCACTTGCACTTTTGATGTGGCGTTACCACCCGCGACGACGCGCTTTACTTGCGACCGCCAGACTGAATCTCCGGCGACTTTGATACTGTCGAATGTTGCTATGACTGTATCGCCGTGCAGTTCGTCACGTTCTTCCGAGCGGATTTTAGTGCTGTCGGGCGTCACGAGTCCCACTGCTTTTCCGTGGGCGCGGAGTTCCTGCAGGCGCTGATTCGGCATACGAATATCCATCGAATCGGCTTCGAGGTTTTCGGTGGGCGTGACGGCCTTCGCTCGTCCTGTGCCGAACGCATAGGCGCGATCGATTTTCTTGTCGATGAGGCGAATGTCGAGACGCTCAGCGCTCATGTTGATGTCGCCTTGCCTGGCGCGTCCGTAGTGCAATGCGAGCACACGTTGTAGCACCTGGTCTTTGCTGAACAAATCGATCGTGTCGCCAGCAAGTGTGAACGGTTGTTCCTTCGAGACTGAGGCAATACTGGCAGAACGGATGAGTCGAGCTTTTCCGGTAATCTTATCAAAGCTTGACGAATCGCTTTTGCCGGTGATGTCGGTGCGCACAATGCTCACGTTTCCCCACGCGAACAACAGGCTGTCGCCGTTGTCGATCATGGTTGAGGCCTGCAGCTTGACCGGTGGTAACGGTTTTCCTGTTGAGTCGTTCTCGTGCATGTTCACGATTGGACTGTTCGGTGCGTACAGTCGCGACTGTGTTCGAATGTTCGGCATGACGCGGAAATATTCGATATTCGGACCGTTAAATGTGCTGCCGGATTTCAGTTGAACCGCAACCACGTTTCCATCGGCGTACAACTTGCCTTCGTGTGTGAAGTAGGTGGCGTGATTGGACGTGACCTTGAATTGTCCTTTCTCCTCGTAAACGACATTGCCGAAGAGGTTGACGAAGCCGTTCAACTGGTAGAATTCGGCGCTGTCGGCCTTGATTGAATTTTTTTCGCCTGTGCAATGACCAACGAAACCGCCGCCGATCATGGTGTTGCTGGACGAATCGTTCTGGCGCTGATAGGTGAAGCGCGTTTCCGGAGGAGATTCGCTCATGTCGAGCAAGCATTCCTTCGTGGCCTTCCTGAGCGGCGTTTTCGCAGGCTTGAAGTTCGTGATGCTGTCGGCAATTCGCAGCTTCTCCAGAGAGTCGGCGCCAATATTATTGGCCGCTATTGCCTTCTTGATGTCCGCGAGATTCGCACTGTCCCGAGCATTGCGCGCGCTATCGGCGCTCTTCCGTGCGGGAGTGACTGCAGCAGCAGGCACAGGAGCCGCCGGCGTTATTGGAGCGGTTGCGGGTTTGTTGCGCCCACTCAAACACGCGGCAGCGGTTACGGTTGTCGCGAGGAACGACAACTTGAGCAGACGTTGCAACCGCCAATGCAAGGACATCAGTTGGGCACCTGAATTGCTGCCGACAGTTTACAATTTCGCATGCACTTCAGGTTGTTCAGCTTTGGGTCCGATTCAAAACCAATGCCCGTGAGCGTCTGTTTTTTGGGTTGTATGAGCGTGAAGCTACTGTCACTGAAAATCTGATTGCGTGCGTTGTCGTAGACGAGTTGCGGTGTTTGCAAACGGTTTCCGTCTTTCCGAATAATCACAACATCGCCTCGCCCTTCAAGTCGATTGAGGCGTTCGCTGTAGGTGCCGTCGTGCGAAGACATGATGCCGTCATCGGCTCCAGTCGCCGTGAAGAACGTAAAGTTCACGCGCTTGAGTTCAAGACGCTTGCCCGTTTGCTCGTTGTACATGAACGCCGTGTCGCTGAGGAGGCGCCCCTTATTCACGCCGTTATCGGTTAACACCACGCTCATTCCAAAAATCACCTGCTCGGCGGAATCGGGCAGGACGAGTTTCCTGGCCGCAATTGGCGCGGGTTTTTCCTTGCAAGCGAACGCGGTCGAGGCGACGAGCGCGATGGCGGTGAGCCTTAACCGTTGCCCGAAGCAGGTACCGATCACGCCGCACCAACACGAAGCAGGTCATGCAAATGCACAACGCCCACAAGTTTGTCCTGGTCGTCGATAACGGGCATGGCCAGGATGCGCTGTTGTTCCATGCGATGAACAACTGCGCTACCCAGCTCAGAATCACGTGCGAGGCGTGGTTTTCCGGTCATGACGCGATGCACAGGAACATCAAAGACATTTTCTTCACGTTCGAGGAGACGCGTCAGATCGCCGGCGGTAATCACGCCAGCGACTTGTCCATTCTCTACGACAATTGCAATGCCGCGTTGTTCCGCCAGGAGGACAATTGCTTCGCGCATATTGGCGCCTGGTGACAGAACGCGCAGCGCATCAAGACCCATCACGTCGCTAACCCGCGTGAGTAACTTGCGCCCAAGGGAGCCGCCTGGATGCAGTCGGGCGAAGTCGTCGGCCCTGAAACTTCGCTCTTGCAAGAGGGCAACAGCGAGTGCGTCACCGATTGCCATTGTAGCGGTGGTACTGGTCGTTGGAGCAAGGTCGTGGGGGCAAGCTTCTTCTCTTGCTGGGATCTCGATAGTGATTTCGGCATGCCGCGCTAAGTGCGAATTGCGTGCCGTGGTCATTGCGATGAGATGAACACCGAGCCGAGCGAGTGCGTCGATGAGACCGGAGAGCTCGTCGGTGTTGCCGCTTTTCGAAATCAGGACTGCGACGTCGTCGGAACCGACCATTCCCAAATCGCCGTGCAAACTTTCCACGGGATGAAGGAACATTGCGGGTGTCCCGGTGCTGGTAAGTGTTGCAGCAATTTTGCGCGCTACGAGCCCGGACTTGCCAACCCCTGAAACAATGACGCGTCCGCGCGACGCAGAAATGAGTTTTACCGCGCGAACAAAATCAGCGCCAAGGGTTTCTGCCGATTCCGTAAGTGCGTCGCGTTCGAGTTCAAGCACGCGCTTGCCTCGCGCGAGGATGACGTCATCGCTGCCGGGGCCGTCGCTCATGTCGTTGTTCGACGATGGAATGCTCATACCTTCACGGCAGTGCGCAACGGCGCAGCAACACTGGTGACACTGCGACTGGAAACGTATTTCTCCACGGCATTATCCCACTCGCCACGCGCACCCATCAACAATTCCGTGAATTCACGTACGGCGCCAAAACCGCCACGGCGCTCGAGCTGCAACTTGCAAACGCGCCTTACTTCAGGAACGGAATTGCCGACTGCAACTGGCAACGCAACTTCACGAAGAATTGGCAAATCGGGTAAGTCGTCGCCAACAAAAGCGGCTTCCGCGTTGGTGAGATTGAAATCGTGCAGCATTTTGCGCCACAGTCCAAGCTTCATGGCGTTCGGTTCCTGCAAGACTGCATCTACTTCCAATTCACGGCCGCGGTGTGCGACGCTATGCGAAACGCGTCCGGTTACGATTACGATTTTCAAACCGACGGAGCGCATGAGCCAGATGCCCAGGCCATCCTGAATGTCGTAGCGCTTGAGTTCAAACGGCGCATGCGAATTCGCGCGCGCACCGGCAATGGCTTCAATTTCACTCGCGCCCAGATACACGCCCCCATCTGTGAGCGTGCCGTCAACGTCGAGACCGACAATCTGAATGCGTTTGGCTAACGCTACGTCCAGGCCTGGAGTGCTCATGCTCGAAGGCTACCCCAAATATCGACGGCGCGCTTCATCAAATCTGCCAGTACATCGAGCTTCAACATATTTGGACCGTCACTCGGCGCACTATCCGGATCGGGATGCGTCTCGAGAAACAATCCTTGCGCACCGGCAGCAATTGCGGCGAGCGTAAGAGGTGGAATGAATTCACGCGCACCGCCGCTACTTCCGCCGACGCCTTTTCCTGGCTGTTGAACGCTGTGAGTGCCGTCGAAAATTACCGGCACTTCGCAGGCCGCTCGCATGCGGTTGAACGCGCGCATGTCAACGACGAGATCACCGTAACCGAAAAACGTGCCACGTTCTGTTACGGCAATTTCACCGGCGACACGATTTGCAAGTTGCGCGCCGGCTTCAACTTTGCGCACGGCGCCAAGCATTCCTTCCGGATGCATCCACTGCCCTTTCTTGACGTTCACTGGCTTGCCGGTTGCACCGGCCGCTGCAAGCAAATCGGTTTGGCGACACAAGAACGCCGGGATTTGCAACACATCTACAACCTGGGCTGCAATTGCACACTGCGACGCTTCGTGCACGTCGGTGAGAATTGGCAAACCGGTTGCAGCGCGAACGCGCGCAAGTGCGGCCAGGCCAGCGTCGATTCCAGGGCCGCGTGTTGCGCCTGGATTGGAGCGATTCGCTTTATCGAAACTCGCTTTATAAATGACTCCACCAGGAATGTGTTCGGCGAGACGCGCAAGCGCTTCACCGACGCGAAGATTCAGACTGTCATCTTCGAGCTGACAGGGGCCAGCGATCAGAAAGAGTGCATCGTCCGGAAAACTCATGTTCATGAATGCCTGGTGGCAGCGTCAACAAACGCTGCGAACAGCGGATGTGGTCGCAACGGACGCGATTGCAATTCCGGATGGAACTGACAACCAACGAACCACTGATGTGCTGGCAACTCGATCATTTCGACCAACGAACTATCGGGAGACAGGCCGCTTAGCATCATGCCGTGCTGTACAAACGCGTCGCGATAGGTATTGGACACTTCGTAGCGATGGCGATGACGTTCGCTCACTTCGGGAACTCCATAAATTTCGAGCGCCTTCGATCCCTTCTGCAAGCGACATGGATATGCGCCGAGGCGCATGGTGCCCCCCTTGTCGGTCACTTCGCGCTGCGAGTCGAGTAAAGAGATAACGGGATCTCCGCAATTCGCTGCGAACTCGCTGGAATTGCTGTCGCTCAAATTCAGCACGTTGCGTGCGAACTCAATGATTGCGACCTGCATGCCAAGACAAATGCCGAAGAACGGAATGTTGAGCTCGCGGGCCGCGCGAATTGCTTCAACCATTCCTTCAATGCCACGCACGCCAAAGCCTCCCGGAACGAGCAGTCCCTGAAAGTCTTTCAGAATGTTGCGCGCGTTTTCGGGGGATGTGAATTGATCACTTGAAGTCCAGGCAATGTCGACGCCAACATCGTTGGCAATGCCACCGTGAATCAATGCTTCCTGCACGCTCTTATAGCTGTCGACGTAATCGGTGTATTTGCCAACGACACAAATGCGAACGCGGCCAGACGGATTGGTGATGCGTTGAACCATCGCGCGCCATTGTTTCAAGTCCGGAATTGGTGCTTCGAGTTTCAACCGTTCCATCACGCGTTCTGCAAAGCCCTGCGATTCGAACGTGATTGGAATTTCGTAAATGGTCGGCACGTCGGGGCTCTCAATCACCGCGCCAAAATCCACGTTACAAAACAGCGCTATTTTACGCTTCACATCTTCGGGCAGCGGACGTTCGGTGCGACAAATGAGGAAATCCGGCTGAATACCGATCTGCATAAGCTCACGCACAGAATGCTGCGTAGGCTTTGTCTTTACTTCGCCAGCGGCCGTGATGTACGGAACCAGTGTAAGATGCAAAAAAATTGCATTTTCTTTTCCCACTTCGCGACGGAACTGACGAATGGCTTCAAGAAATGGCAGCGACTCAATGTCACCAACGGTTCCGCCAATTTCGCAAATTACGACATCGTTGTTCGGCGCGTTACGTTTTATCGCCGACTTGATTTCGTCGGTGATGTGCGGGATGACCTGCACCGTGCTGCCCAGATACTCACCGCGACGTTCCTTGGTGATCACATTTGAGTAAATGCGACCGGTGGTGATGTTGTTCGCCTGCGACAACGGGCGATCGAGAAAGCGCTCGTAGTGTCCAAGATCGAGATCGGTTTCGGCGCCATCGTCAGTGACGAAGACTTCGCCATGTTGAAACGGCGACATCGTTCCGGGATCGACATTGAGATAGGGATCGAATTTCATCATCGTCACGCGCAATCCGCGATCGACCAGCAGGCGACCAAGCGATGCAGCAGCAATTCCCTTTCCCAACGACGAGACAACGCCGCCCGTGACAAAAATGTATTTGGGCGATTGGGGTTGTCCGGTCGGCGGCATAACGGTGGGCATCAGGGAGTGCTCGGGGTCGGGGTCGGGGTCAGTGACGCGTAATCTGCTGTGTTTGATGCAAGATCCAGCCAACGCGCATTCGCGCGCGTCAAATCTTCTTCGGTATCTATTCCGCGCTCCGGTGCCACTGCGACATCGGCGACGCCAATTTGCATTCCGTGCGCAAGTGGACGCAGCTGCTCGAGTCGTTCGACCAGCTCGAGGGGATGTGGCGGTAACGAAACCCACTCAAGCAACGCCTGTCGTGTGTATGCGTACACACCGATATGCTGCCTAACGAGCGTGTTCCGCAAATCTGAATCGTCCAGCTCCCGCAAAAACGGAATCGGCGCTCGCGAAAAATAGAGGGCGTGCCCGCTCTCCGCGCGAATCACTTTTACGACATCCGGTTTCTGCAAAACTTCCGCACTGGCCCGGACTGCGACTGTTCCAATTGACGCGTTCCCGCTGGTCACCTGAGAAACCGCTGCTCTCAATGCGTCTGACGTGACGAACGGCTCATCGCCCTGCACATTGAGTATGAATTCAAACGAGCGATACTTCATTTGCTGAGCAACTTCAGCTACGCGATCTGTTCCGCTTGGATGATCTGGCGATGTGAGCACCGCTGGAACATCGTGATCTCGACACGCGTTCAACACTTCGATGTCATCTGTCGCGACAACACAGAGGTCGCCAATTTTGAGCGCGTGCACGCGCTCGAACACCCGAATTACCAGAGGCACGCCGCCGAGGAGCCGAAGCGGTTTCCGGGAGAGGCGCGTTGCGCCGAGCCGTGCCGGAATTACTGTCAGGACAGACAACTGTCCCTCAGGGTGCGCGAGGTTGCAGCAAGATTCACGCCAGTTAAGATACGAAAGCTGCACAACGAAGGCAAACATCAGAAGCCAAACTTCCCGCGAACTTCTGGATATGCCCGCAATCACACCGTGCTGAATGCATAACATCTGGTCGTGGGTGGGCTTCAACGCGCTCATTCTCGGTTTACTGGCCCTCGACCTCGGTGTTTTTCATCGCGAGTCGAAGGCAGTGTCTGTCAAAGAAGCACTTGGTTGGAGCGCTGTCTGGGTCACGCTCGCAATTGCATTCGGTGTTGGCATTGGCGTCGTAATGGGGCGCGAGCCGGCACTGGAGTTTTTTGCTGGGTACGTCGTTGAGGAAGCGTTGTCCGTCGACAATCTCTTTGTGTTTATCGTCATCTTCGGCTTCTTCAAAATTCCGACGAAGCTGCAGCACCGCGTGCTGTTCTGGGGCATCCTCGGCGCGCTACTCCTGCGCGGCCTGATGATCGGAACTGGTGCGCTATTGATCGCGAAATTCCACGCCGTGATTTTCGTTTTTGGCGCGTTTCTGGTGTTCACTGGAATTCGCCTGGCGTTTCAGGGAGAAACCTCGGTTGAACCAGGCGCGAACCCGGTCATTCGCGTGGTGCGACGGATTTTCCCGGTTACCAGCGTGTTTCACGACGACAAATTTTTTGTGCGCACCAGCCTCACGCATGGAGGCACCGTGCGATTGGTCGCGACACCGTTATTGATTGTGCTCATTCTTGTAGAAACGACCGACGTAATGTTTGCGCTCGATTCAATTCCGGCAATTTTCGGCGTTACGAAGGACCCGTTTCTGGTCTACACGTCGAATGTGTTCGCGATACTTGGTCTGCGATCAATGTTCTTTGTGCTATCGGGGGTCATTGGCAAGTTTCATTTGCTGAAGTACGGGCTATCGGTGGTGCTGACATTCGTCGGTACGAAAATGTTGATCTCAGATTTTTACGAAATTCCCATTGTCTGGTCACTGGGCGCAGTGGCTGGAATATTGGGTGCCAGCGTTGGTCTTTCCCTCGTAATCAAGCCAAAAGCAGAAGCGAAACCGACGGGTAATTCCGAACCTCCCGCTACTGTATAAAGCGACGACCTGCGCCCGAATCAGGCGTGCACGGCCGACCAATCGCGAGCCAGTTTCAGAAAGTTCGTGAGAATCTGTTTGCCCGACTGGGTAAGAATTGATTCGGGGTGGAACTGTACCCCCCAAACCGGAAACTCGCGATGCCTGAGCGCGTGAATTTCGCTTTCGTCGTCGGCCGCTACAGCCGTGACAACCAGCGACGATGGCAGCGTTGATTTGTCGACCACCAGCGAGTGATAGCGCATGACACTCAAGGGCGACGGAACGTGCGCGAAAAGATCTGTTCCATCATGCTGAATTGTTGACATCTTTCCGTGCATCACGCGAGTCGCTCGCACAACTTTTCCGCCGTATGCTTCGCCGATTGCCTGATGACCAAGGCATACTCCAAAAATTGGAATTTCACTTCCCCACCGTTGAATGAGAGGTACAGAAATTCCCGCCTCGGCTGGCGTGCACGGTCCGGGCGACACGACAATTGCTTCCGGCGCGAGACGGCCAACGTCGTCAACCGAAAGGGCATCGTTGCGACGAACGTCGAGCGTTTCCCCGAGTTCGCCGAGGTACTGCACGAGGTTGTAGGTGAACGAATCGTAGTTGTCGAGAACGAGAATCATGATTACGGGTTCGTGTTGCGCCTGGCGTCAGGCGCGCGGATGAAACTGACGATGCACTGTTCGAAGATACTCGCGATCGACGTGCGTGTAGATCTGCGTCGTGGCGATATCGGCGTGGCCGAGCATTTCCTGCACGGCGCGAAGGTCGGCGCCCCCTTCGAGAAGATGTGTTGCAAACGAATGTCGAAGAGTATGCGGTGAAACCGTTTTCTCGATACCGGCCTGAGTGACGTATTTGCGCAGGATCTTCCACGCTCCCATGCGCGTGAGCGGCTCTCCGCGCGAGTTCAGAAACAACACGCCCTGACCATTGCCGCGTTCGAGTTTTGGCCGCAGTTCGCGAATATAAACGGCCACCGCGCCGATGGCGCTTCGGCCAATGGGAACAAGTCGTTCCTTGCTTCCCTTGCCGAATACGCGAACCAACCCCTCCTCCAGAACGTCCTTGAGTTGCAGTGTAATCCATTCGGAAACCCGAAGACCCGCGCCGTACGCCAGTTCGAGCATCGCGCGATCACGAAACACGAGCGGCTCTTCGAACTGAGGCGCCTCGAGGAGTTTGGTCACTTCATCGACCGTCAGGACTTCCGGCAGTTTGCGCCACAATTGCGGTGATTCTATGCGCTCGGTCGGATCGGTTTTCACCAGCCCCTCGGCCAGCATCACGCGGTACCACGTTCTCAGCGCCGAAACATTCCGACGAATTGATGAACCGGCCAGACCGAGGTCCTTCAACGAGTAGACGTACTCGCGAAGTATGCCCGAAGTGAGCGCTGACGGATTATTGACACCGTGGTCACGCGCAAAGGCTGCACAGCGCACAATGTCACGTCGATAGGCCTCGATGGTGCGCGGCGAGACTCCGTGCTCTAACGTGAGCACGTCCTCAAACTGCCGCACGTGAAAGCTGCGCATCAACGCGGCCCGTTCGGCGTCGCGAACTTCCGTTTTTTCGTTGTCGTTCATTGCCGCGTGTTCATTTGGCATCGTTGCCGCCGTTGCGACGGCGGCGCAACCACCAGACTCCCAAACCAATTGCAACCGTGGACGCCGCTACAATTCCGACGGTGCGCTGACTTCTGGAAATTGCCGCGAGTACAACTTCGGCATTGGCACCCGCGCGAAAAGCCAACACACAGACAACGCCGTACCAAACACCCGACGCGAGGGCCATTGCGAGCAACGCGCGCACCGCGCCAATTCGCATGGCACCGGCAACGGGAGGCACCACGGCGCGGACACCGGGCAAGAAACGACTCAACGCCAGGCCCGGAATGCCAAAACGCTGATAGCGTTTCTGAAACTGATCGGCGCCAGAAGCAGCGTGCAGCGCGGGAATTTTCTTTTCCAACCACGGGAGTCCGAAACGATAACCGACGTAGTACATCAACATTGCTCCGCCAATATTGCCAACCATTGTCGCGCTCCACACACCAAGCGCCGTGCCAGGGCCGCGGGCCGCAACGAAGGCACCCAGTGCAATTGCCGTATCAGCCGGGAGTGGTGGAAAAATGTTCTCGACCAATGCCGCCGCACCAATGACGAGGTACAACAGCGCGACTGGAAGGGAGCTTAACCAATCAAGCGCTTGTAGCATGCGATCCGCCTTCATCGTCGCCAGGCGACGCAGCGCGCACAACAGTTGCAACTGCGATGACGGCGAGACCTTCGCCTTGGCCAATCCAACCCATGCCTTCGTTTGTTTTGCCTTTGACGAACACTTCGTCGGGTGCAATTTGCAGCGCCTCCGACAAACGATGTCGAATAGCAGCGCGATGCGGTCCGATTTTCGGACGCTCCGATATTACCGTGACATCTACGTTGTGCACGCGATACCGCGCACTCTGCAAGCGCTTGCGAGCGGCAATCAACATTTCAATTGAGTCGCGATTCTTGTTGGCAGAATCGGTGTCGGGAAACATTTCGCCGATGTCGCCAAGCCCGGCAGCGCCCAGTATGGCATCAGTTACTGCGTGGCAAATTGCGTCGCCATCCGAGTGTCCAGCGCAATGCATGTCCGCGGGAATGTCGGTGCCCCCCAATCGCATTGGGCCTCCCGGTGCAAAGCGATGCGAGTCGTAACCGATTCCGGCTCGTTGCAACTCCACTCAGGCGGCCGCGGTTGATGGCGTTGCCGGAATGATGGAATAATCCTGACGACGACGCGCCGGCGTGAATCCAGCGTCGATGATGAGGTTTTCCATTTCCTGAGTCGTGGTGCGGTGCGTAGTGTTCGCCGCCGACACCACGTTTTCTTCGATCATAAGTGAGCCGAAGTCGTTGCAACCGAACCGCAACGCCATTTGCCCGACTTTCATTCCCATCGTCACCCAGCTCGATTGCAAATTCGGCACGTTGTCGAGCACAATGCGCGCGAGCGCAACGGTGCGCAAATACGTCGTCGCATCGGTCTTGGGCATGTGCGACATCGTTGGCGTGTTTTCGGGTTGCAACGGCCAGCAGATGAACGCCGTGAAGCCTCCTGTGCGCGCCTGCACTTCACGTACGCGCGTGAGATGCTCAATGCGTTCGGCCAGTGTTTCACCAATGCCGTACATCATGGTGACCGAAGTTTTCATTCCCTCGTTGTGCGCGAGCTCCATGATCTCAAGCCAGCGATCGGCGCCAGCTTTTTTCGGCGCTGCGATGTCGCGCACGCGTTGCACGAGAATTTCGCCGCCTCCACCCGGGATCGAATCGAGCCCCGCCGATTTCAGTTCCCGAATGACGTCGCGCGCTTCCATGCGAAAACGCGTCGCGAAGAAATCAACTTCGCTGGGGGAAAATCCGTGAATGTGAATTGGGTGATTGCGCTTGATGTAGCGCATGAGATCCAGATACCATTCGAACGGAATGTAGGGATTGTGCCCACCCTGAATGAGAATCTGAACGCCGCCGAGTGCTTTGGTCTCTTCAATTTTCTGCCCGATTTTTTCGTACGAGAGTGTGTACCCCTCGTTGTCTTTCGGGCGGCGATAGAACGCGCAGAAGCCGCAATCAGCAACGCAAACATTCGTGTAATTGATGTTTCGATCGACGATGTACGTAACCGTGTTATGAGGGTGTTTGGCTTCACGAACACGATCCGCCTCCTGCCCTAATTCAAGTAACGGAGCGTTGGTGTAAAAATCGAGAATGTCGCGCATGGCGATGAATCAGGCCGCAGGTAAAAAAGCAAAGTCGCCGTCGGGCACTCGCCCCGCGGCAACCAGCTTTCTGAAAAATTCGCTCAAGCCAGCGAGGTGAGTCGTTGACAATCGATAGTCGAGTCCAGACAAATACACTTTGCAGAGTTCGATGGATACGCCGGCAACCTTCGATGCTTGTGCGGCGAGTTCGTCGAGATGTGCGAGTCCCCAATCGCGCGATGCAACCAATGCGCGATGCACTTCGGCGACGGCTTCGAACTCTGAAGTGCGTTGTGCCACCCACAGTGCAAACACAAAGGGTAAACCGGTCCAGTCTTTCCACGCCTGTCCGAGATCGACGCTCACCGGATACACTTTGCTGAGCGGACCGCCGGTTGTTGTTTCGGCAAATACGCGGAGCGCCGCGTCACCGATGACCAGCCGCGCGTCGTGCGGTTCTTCACCAAAGCGAGCAATGTCGGTGAGTTCGGCGTTGCCGAGTACGAATTCAGGGCGCACTTTCCAGACGTTGGCAAACAAAAGTTCGAGCAGCGCGACTGACGTCATCGAACTGCGACTCACCAGCACGCGACGGCCGGAGAGTTGCGAAATGGGCGAACGCGAAAACAGCATGACGCTGCGCACGGGGCCATCACACGAGATGGCCAGATTCGGCAACACGAGGTAGCGATTGGCGTCTCGCGCATATTCCACCGCCGACACAACGCTGACGTCGAGCTTCCCCTCGGCCATCATCAGGTTGAGCGCTGTCGGTACGCCATCAACAAGTTTTGCGTCGAGCGTTACCTTGCCGCGATCAATTGCCCCATAAACAGGATAGCAATTGATGTAAGCGATGCGTCCGATTTGCAGCATTGAAAGCCGTCTCAGGCCGCGACTGGTGCGATTTCTTCTTCGACGTTCTCGAACGTGCGGATCACGTTGTAGAACGAATCGCGTTCCGCGGGCTCTTTTCCCGCGCCGCGAATGAGCTTGAGCAGCTGCGGCAGTGTCATGCCCTGTGGAGTCGGCGCACCTACCGCGTGATATATCTTC
>JBDUAX010000428.1:0-4084 GCA_040004455.1 Gemmatimonadaceae bacterium | reverse complement strand
GAAGCCGCCGAAGGTGCGGACGTAGTGTTGGTTGAAGGGCAGGGTTCTATGGTGCATCCATCGTATTCAGGCGTCACACTCGGATTACTTCACGGTTCAATGCCGCACGCGCAAATCATGTGCGGTCAACCATCCCGCACGCACGTGACCGGCGTTTCGTGGATGAAAATTCCGCCACTCTCGGAGATGATTCATTTGTACGAAATACTGGCTGCACCGCTGCGCCCTGCGCCAATGATTGCGGTCGCGCTCAATACATTTGACTTGTCGGATGCCGATGCGCGTGCGGCAATCAAGAGCGCGGAAAATGAAACAGGGTTGCCCACGACCGACCCTGTGCGGTATCACGCGCAGCCAATCGCCGACGCAATTGCCGACTTTCACAGGAAGCGCATCGGCAATTTGTAGAAACAGCAATGCGCGTGTCGGCTCGCGGTGAAATGAATAGAGCGGCCGTCATTTGATGACGCGCCGCTCTTCTGTTTTGTGCATGGTTCCTGGGCGCGCGAACGAATGGCATTTGGAGATCGCGCAATCACAATCGCGATGGGAACGACATCATGGTCATGCTCGCCGAATCAGGCATTAAACCACTGCTCGCAGAAGTCGTGCGAATTTCCGACGTCACACAGGAACTGAGCGTTGGCCTCGGACAGGCAGTTGCCAGCGTGCGTACTCTCTCCAGCGTTTCTCTCGCAATTAGGGAACGAGAATTGGTCGTGCTTTCGGGCTCGCGCGGTGCTGGCGAACGAGCGTTGCTCGCGGTAATCGCTGGTGATCGTCGTGGCGTAACGGGCCAATGCGATATCGCACCACACACACGCGTTCGGCTCTTGCGAATCGCACCGGCCGCAGCGCTCGCACTAACCGAAGAGTGGGACCGCGCTGAACAGTTTGCACCAGAAGTGCACAGTGATTCCGAAAATCACAAAGCAACGTCGAATCGTGATCGTGAACTGTTCTTGCTTGATGTCGCGGGTGAAGCGCCATCGACTGCAATGCCTTCAAATTCCAGGTGGCGAGCGCGCGAATGGAACGAGTGCAATCGTGGCGCCCTTTTCGCCTGGGCCACCACTTGTCGAAATCGCGGCGGCGCAGTGGTCATGGCTGCGGGTGCATCACTTGGCGGCGCCTTGATCACGGATGCCGTTCACCATCTCCATCCGAATTGGGCGACGCACCGTAAGGCAGGCACTCACTCGGTGAGAGAGAGGCGAATTGTACGTGAACCCTCAGTTCGTGTCATTGCAATGCACTCCGGACGCCTCGCGCCCTCCGTTCGACTCTCGCTACATTCCTCTGAACGATTTCAACCCTGAGCTGTCCGCACAAATCCTGCACAACTCCAGTATGCCAGAGTTTCGCCTCTTCAACACACTGACGCGCCAGATCGAGCCCTTTGCGCCTTCCGATGGCCAGACAGTTCGCATGTACACCTGCGGACCAACTGTCTACAACTACGCGCATCTGGGCAATTTCCGCACGTTCCTGTTTGAAGATCTCATGCGGCGCGCTTTGCGTCTTGCAGGCTGGCGTGTGCAGCAGATCATGAACCTTACCGATGTTGATGACAAAATCATTAACAAGGCGGCGAAGGAAAAAATCAGTATCACCGAAGTGACGGAACCGTACACCGTTCACTTTCACGAAGATCGCAAGTATCTGCGCATTGAAGATGCTGAAGGATATCCGAAAGCAACGGAACACATTCCCGAAATGATCGCGCTGGTTGAGCGTTTGATTGCGAACGGAGTCGCCTACGTTGCAGATGATGGGTCGGTGTATTTCGCCATCGATCGGTTTCCGACGTACGGCCAATTGTCGCAACTTGACAAACGCGAAATTCGCGCTGGTGCGCGCGTTGCTAACGATGAGTACGCGAAAGAGAATGCGCAGGATTTTGCGTTGTGGAAGAGTGCGAAAGGTGAAGACGAAGCAGCAGGTGCAGCGTGGGATTCACCATGGGGTCGCGGTCGTCCAGGCTGGCATCTCGAGTGCTCGGCGATGGCCATGAAATATCTTGGCGAAACATTCGATCTCCATGCGGGCGGTATTGATCTCATCTTCCCGCATCACGAAGACGAGATCGCGCAGTCGGAAGCGGCGACGGGAAAAATATTTGCACGTTGCTGGTGCCACGGTGAGTTTTTGCTCACTGACGGCGCGAAGATGGCCAAGCGCGTTGGCAATGTTGCGAACGTACAGGAACTGCGTGGACAGAATATAAGTGGCACTGTATATCGCCACTTTGTCTTCAATACGCATTACCGCAAGCAACTCAATATGGGTGAAGAGTGGCTCGAGCATTCACGTGCCGCGGTGCGTCGCATTGGAACGTTTGCGCGTCGGCTTGCGCACGTTAATGGTGGAACTCCGGCGCTCGCGGAAATTGCGGCGAATGCCGAGCGCGCTTTTATCGACGCGATATTCCATGACCTGAATGCGCCTGAAGCCATGGCGGCGATGTTCGTCTTCATCACAGATGCGAACCGTGAGCTCGATGTTGGTGGCAGCGATGTTGCCGCCATAGCACGCGCACGCGCCGCCTTTCAACTGATGGACGGCGTGCTCGATCTCGTCCCTGAGTCCACAACCGATGACGAGTTTACGGAATGGGTTGAGGAGCGCATCGCAACGCGAAATGGAGCGCGGTCACGTCGCGACTTTGCGACTGCCGACGCAAGTCGCGCCGAACTGCTTGCGCGGGGCGTCATGATTGAAGACACACCAGAAGGCACGCGCTGGTGGAAGATCTAGCGAAAAGCAGCCAGCGTCGATCGCACATGGCGGTCGACGTGTCGGCTACAGTTTCGCGATTGCGAATTTCATTTCACGAGCAGCTTCGATCAGTCGCTCGTCATAGCTCGCCAGCTTTACGAATTGTCCCTGACTGCGTAAAAATTCCATCGACGCCAGATGCAGCGCGTCGAGCGTACGAATGGGCTTCGTGAACGGCTCCAGCACGCGCGCGAGCACGGGTCGCACCAATTCGACAAACGCAATGCGCCCCACCAGGGCCCGAACGCGTTCGTCGTGTGTTTTCGCGAGCCCGCGAGCGTTGACGCGCGTCCACAACTCGTATTCGAGCAGCCGGCATGAGACGATTGTGTCATTCCATAAACTGTCGGCTGGACGCCGGTCTTCCGCGAACAAAGCGGCCAATGCTACCGACGTATCGAGGTACGTCATTTCACCGATCACCGCGATCGGCGCTGAGCTCCGCGATAAGCTGAGCAAGCGGCGCAATCGGCGTGTGTTCCGGTGCGGAGTTTGGAATCAGGGTTGGTGGGGTAACCCATCCTTGACGCACTGCGTCAGCCAACTGAGCGTCTGCCAAGAGAGTACTCCTTCCCTCGCGAGGAGGGACCAGTTCGGCGACCACACGATCGCGATCGGTAACCAGTACGGTTTCTCCGCTGGCTGCCAGGCGCACGTATTCGCTGAGCTTGTTTTTGAGGACTTTGAGGCCGATAGCATACATACGAAAAAGTAGCCTCTGGAAGCTACCTTCTGCAAGCACCTCGCCAGTGGCGATCGGATTTCGTGGGTCAGTCATGAAATGAGGTAACGGCCTCGTTCGCAAACACATCACCAATCGGCTGCCCACCCTGACATTTGACCGCACTACGGTGCGGCTTTTTGCAAAAGGTTTTTCTGGATACCTCATTCAACGCATGCAACCCCATGTTCGCCTTGATTTTGGGGGTTGTCCGGTCTATTCTCAGCGTCTTGCCCGGGAGTGTCTTAACTCGGACAAGCCTGTGCTGACGTAGCTCAGCTGGCAGAGCAACTGATTTGTAATCAGTAGGTCGCCGGTTCGATTCCGGCCGTCAGCTCTTGAAAACTCTTCTGGTCGAAGAGTGCCGGTGGGGTACTCAAGTGGCCAACGAGATCAGACTGTAAATCTGACGGCTAACGCCTTCGAAGGTTCGAATCCTTCCCCCACCATCGCTTCTGGTTGTTCGCGGTACCGGTGGATCGTTTTGTTCACCGGCGTTGGAAATTGCGGGAGTAGCTCAGTTGGTAGAGCGCTAGCCTTCCAAGCTTGATGTCGCGGGTTCGAGCCCCGTCTCCCGCTCTTATT
>JBDUAX010000427.1:0-4086 GCA_040004455.1 Gemmatimonadaceae bacterium | reverse complement strand
GTTGCACCGCTAACGGTTTCGACGAAACGCCCGCGCGCACCAACTCGTTGAGCGACTTTCCATACAACTGTGCAAGCACCACCAATTCATTTGCCTGCACGCGACGGTCGCCCTTCTCAATGGCGGTGATCGTCGTACGCGCAACATTGATCGCCAATGCAGCGTCTTCTTGCGTAATACGCGCCGCTTTGCGCGCGGCCTGCAGGCGCGCGCCGAGCTCGGACGATTCGATTTCGCGAGATGTTGGATCAGCCATGGTGATGCACGTGGTCTGCAAGCGGTGATTCTGAGCGCCTTCCATGAAACGTTCTCCACTCGGCGCAGTATCGACGGTAAAGATCGATTAGCGGAAGTACATTACCACCAGGCGACGTCTCACGAAGCAGCAGGAATTGTTCAGCTAACGCGGGAAATGAATTGACTAGTTCGACTTCGGGCGATGCGTTGCTAATCGCTGCGTCCAGTCTTTCAACCTGATCGGCCATCACGCGGTAGTGGTACCATTTCTTGTCGTCAGTATTGCAACCGGACTCCATAACGTCAGCTGCGTAGGAACTGCCGAGGTCGTGCTGACTAAGACCGGCATGAGAGAGTGATTGTCTACGTAGCAGGCATGACGTACAACGACCGCATTGCATGGCATGCTTCAGGCGTTGGGGAAACTTGTCGCAAGATACTGATTGCACGATTGCACCAGCCAAACGTTCATCGCGCAAAACCCGCAATAGTTCTCCTTTCGTCTCAAGGCGATGCGGGAGTTCGATGGCAAAGGTGTTGCCAAATACGGCCGAGCAGAGTGCGGACATGAGGCGCAGGTTAAGCGGATTGGCGGCGTACGCTGCGACCGTTCTTCACCGTCAAACGCGTGGTTAGTGCCTTTCTTGCGCTTTAGTGCAACACGCACCGCAACGTGATGAATTGTGCGTGGAAATGCGCGCTGAACTGCGGCCAGACACGCAGTTTGTATCGGTGCGATTCTCTTGTTGGTTAACACAGAGATCGCGATCAACTCATTCCAGTTCTCTTGCTGTTGACGCACGAGGCCGGCCAATGAATCGAGGCCGCCGCTGAAGAGAATGGAGGTCGATGGCGCGGCCAATCGTTTTGAAAAGAGAACCGTTTGTGCTTCTGATTTTCGAAGTTCGGAAGTGCGCTTCGTGAACGAGAAATTCCAGCTGTCGCCGGTCAAACTCTGGAGAACGTTTATCAGGAGACCGGCACGGCTTTCCCAGTGGGAGACATTTCTGACGGGAAGCGATACATGAAGCGTACGTGACCAGTTCAGTGCGTTTGATCCTCGCTTGCATAAGCGATCCGCCAAATAGACGGCGCTGGCTAATTCGATAAAATCTGCGCACTCGCCTGATAGCGAAGTACCAAATGCTTTCGAAATCGAAAAGTCGTCTACTGACACTTCGGTCGGCAATTGAATTTGATCACCATTCGAACTGACGGTGATCGTGGAGTGTTGATCAACGTGGACATTGTACGCATGCCTGTTAAGCAAGGCATGTTTTTTAGTCGGCGTGGTACTGGTCACGCTAGAGGCTCGTTAAGTAACTCTGCCATGGATTTGTTGGAGCGTCGGCGAGCAGGTGCACGCAGTGATCGTGCGCTCGGGTCTTGCGCAAGTGACATAGCGAAACTGTCGAGCGTGTCACTCAACCCAGCTACGCAGTCACTCATGTGCGAATCGCGCGCAGCTCTCGACTCAAACGGTGCTTGTACTGATGCAGTTCGCATCGGAGCGGTGAATTCGGCTCTGCAAATCTCGCGTAATACATCTCCGGCGATTTCGCGCATCGACGGTGCTCGCAGATCCGCACGCGACAGTATTCGCCGAAGCGTCGGCGCCAAATGGACGTCGTAGCTGCCGCGGCTCCGCTCGAAGGCCTCAGCCTGCTGATAGGCTTCCGAGGTGCTGACTCGACCCTCTTTGACTGAGCGAATCAGTTCAGACGCATCGAACAATCCCGGAATGCCACCGGATTTTCTCAGGCGATCAGCGACTGCCGTCGCGGTACGCGCCACAAAATCCTCAACCGGTTGACGTCCGCGGAACAGCTCCACGGATGCTCTCCAGTGCTGTGGAAACTTGTTTGAGATGAAATCGCCATCTGGCATAGGACTCCCCGTTCGCTAGAATTCCACACATTATGTTGGAAAAACTGACAATTGTCAATATTTAATCCACTAATATACAAATATGTCATAATCGGCACGTTCTGCTTTCGAGCGCGATTCAAAATTGTTCATTTCGATTTCCGCTCAACTGTGTCGCTTGAGAGAATCGCATTGAGTGTTGGACGCATCCAATCAGGCGCGATATGCATGACTCTCTTCAATTCTCTTCTGTCGGCGACGTTCAGCGAACTTGCAACCTTTCGGATTTCGGTCGCTCGCATGTTTTCCACGCGTTGACGTCCCAGGTATTTCAATGCTTCAACGACAGCTCCCGCCTGCGGAGTAGTTGCCAATCGCTTTGGCGAAACACGCTTCAGCTTGACGTGTCGTCCACCGACCTCAATGTCCCGCGAAGGTCCGTCGGTGATGTATTCAGCGCGCGCAGGTACCTGCCCGGAGAGCCCGAGGGCATTGGCGGCAACAGCACCTGTGGGGCTGATGCGCGCGCCTCTCGATCGCGCCGCCGCGCGTGCCACCTGGTCGAGCTTTGGGGCGCGTTTTCCGACCAAGGGCCCCATTTGAGGATAGTCATAGAGGCCACGAGCCACCTTTCTGATGGCGCCAGAAGAACTCAGGCGCTTGAGAGCCTGATCTACGGCGGCTCGCGTTCCAAGGTCCAGGAGGTCTTTTGGAGACCATACCGACCCTCTGGAAGAACGAATGCGTTTAAGTATTTTATTTACAACAGGATAGGTTGTCATATTGCTCTTCTGAAATGTCAGAAAAGTATAGTACTATTTCTGACATTTACCAACAGATATCATACCCTAATTACAGCAACTGGGCTAATTACTGCAATTGGAAAGTTTGTTGCAGCAATTACGAGCGCCCTGCCACGCGCAACCTCTCCGATTCGCCCGCGGGCACTCATCGCGACATCGCAGAACATCGAGGCGTGGCAACGCCAAGTCGAGCGGCTCATTGAGAGCAGCCGTACAAGACCTCGGATACGACCGCGCAAAAGCTGATCGCAGTTGTAAAGGAAAGGTGGGATCGTTCTAACGGCAGGGCGGGATGCCGCGCTGACAGCGGTGTGACGGCAGCAACGAGATTGGTGCTCTCCGCTCGAGCTACAGGCGTCCCTGCCCTCGTTCTACATGTCAGACTCATCCGAAATCGCAGCCACGCACATCGTCGACGCAGCGATGATGGTGCACTCCGCCATCGGCCCGGGACTTCTCGAAAGCGCCTACGTCGCTTGTCTGGCCCTGGAACTACGAAGCCGGGGGCTCGACGTTCGATCGCAGGTGCCGCTTCCGATTACCTACCGCGGTCAACAGATCGATGTGGCGTATCGCATTGACTTGCTTGTCGAAGACGCGGTAATCGTGGAGTCAAAGGCGGTGGCGAGACTCCTTCCGGTGCACGAGGCCCAGCTGCTTTCGTATCTCCGCCTCAGCAACAAGCGAATCGGATTTCTGCTCAACTTTCACGTTCCGCGCATGCGGGATGGCATCAAGCGAATGGTAAATGGATGGCCTACAACTGATTAACCACAAAGGTCACGAAGGTCGCAAAGAAACCATAAAAGGACACAACTGATTAACCACGAAGGTCACGAAGGTCACGAAGTAAAAAAATACTTTTGCAAACTGCCATTAATTTTTAAGTTGTTCTTCGTGCTCTTCGTGACCTTTGTGGTAAAATTGCTTTTGTCGGTGCGATGGTGACAGTCTATTCGGTTGTCTCGGCGTTCCATCTCAAAATTCCACCAGTCAGACTCCACACCCGCGTGAACCCCGACTCCCGCAACTGCAGCGCCGCACTCGCACTTCTGGAACCGCTGCGGCACATCACCACGATGTCGCGCGATGCATCGAGCGTTGGCATCGCGCCCTGCAACGTCGCCAATGGAATGAGTCTCGCACCTTCAATGTGTCGTTGCGCCCATTCGTACGGTTC
>JBDUAX010000066.1:0-13866 GCA_040004455.1 Gemmatimonadaceae bacterium | reverse complement strand
GGCGAAAGCTGCTCCAGCTCCTGCGTCTAAGGCAGCGACGAAAGTCGCGCCGAAACCTGCAGCAAAAGCGCCGGTAAAGGCCGCACCGGCCAAGGCGCCACCCAAGCCAGCAGCCAAGGCACCTGCGAAAAAGGTCACTGCCAAGAAGAAGTAGTTCTGTACTGTGCGCCCCTCACTGGTCGCACACGCACCAACCCGCCTCGACTTCGGAGGAGGCTGGACTGACGTCCCGCCTTATCCTGAAGAGCGAGGCGGTTTCGTTTGCAACCTCGCGATAGAACGCCGCGCAATTGTTCGACTCGATTATGCAGTCGATGGCATCGTGCATAATGAAACTTCGGCGCTCATACGCGCCGCTTGCAACACGGCCGGAATTACGAATGCCCGCGCGCAGTTGAGCAGTGACTTTCCAATTGGCGCTGGCCTGGGTGGATCGTCTGCGGCCGGAGTTGCCCTCGCTGCTGCGCTCGCACATTGGAATCGACAAACGCTCCATCAATCGGAGTTGGCTGAATGGAGTCGCGCTGTTGAAGTACAGGGTTTACAAGTCCCTGGCGGCCGCCAGGATCACTATGCTGCGGCTTACGGTGGAGCGCTCGCGCTCACCTTCCGCCATGAAGTTCAGGTTGAACAAATTGCGCTGAGCGAGCAAACAGTTTCTTCGCTCGAATCACAGTGTTTGCTGTTGTATACGGGTGAATCACGCATTTCCGGCGAGACCATCACGGCAGTTCTCGATGCCTATGCAATGCAAGTTCCTCGCGTGATCAATGCGTTGCAACGCATGAAGGAATTAGCAATTGAAATGGCTCATTCACTGAGAACGGGGGGCGTCGATTCGCTCGGTGTTCAAATCGGTGAGCATTGGAAGCATCAACGTTCGCTACATCCACGCATTTCGACCGAGCGCATTGATGCGATTGAAAAAGCGGCGTATCAGGCGGGTGCGCTGGGAATGAAGGCGTTGGGTGCGTCCGGAGGTGGATGCGTAATCGTTTTCGCACAAGCAGAAGCGACCGAAAGAGTGGCGCAAGCGATTTCCGGACTCGCCGAACGACTTGATTGGCGCATTGCGCATTCGGGAGTTTCGGTGCGCGAAGAATTACCGCTGCCAAACCAACGCGCGACGCGGTAAGCTCCGAGGCAGCTTGCAGTTTCGCCCTCTACGCTGACTTGTGCCCGACCGATACTCGCTCGACCCTGTCGACCTCACCGCATCACTGGTCGCCATTGATTCACGGAACCCTGATCTCGTGCCCGGTGGGCCCGGCGAAGCAGCGTGCGCATCATTTCTGGCGGATGTGTTGTCGCATTGGGGATTTGCGGTGTCGTTGCAGGAAATCGCACCGAGTCGATTTAATGTGCTCGCGCGAATTGGGCCGACCGAAAAGTCTCCACTGGTGCTGAATGGACATCTTGATGTAGTTGGCGTCGACAACATGGCACATGAACCATTCAATCCGGTTGTGCGCAACGGTCGCATGTACGGACGTGGTTCGTCGGACATGAAAAGCGGCATTGCCAGCATGTGCGTGGCCGCAGCTCGTGCGGCAACGCGCGGCGCATTGCACAGTGAGATAATCATTGCAGCGGTCTGCGACGAAGAATTCGCCTCACTGGGCACGCAAGCGTTGCTCGCGAATGGATTACGCGCGACGGCCGCGATAGTCACCGAACCAACGCGGTTAGCCGTGTGTCCGGCGCATCGTGGATTTGCGTGGCTTCGCGTTGATTTCACAGGTCACGCGGCTCACGGCAGTCGGTACGATCTGGGCGTCGATGCCATACGAAACGCCGGACTTTTCTTGTCGGCGCTTGATCATATGGAACTGTACGTGCTGCCAACACGCGAGCATTCGTTAATGGGAAGGCCGTCAATGCACGCATCAATGATTAGCGGTGGCACTGGTTGGTCAACGTATCCCGAGCGCTGCACGCTGCATGTTGAACGACGCACTGTGAACGGTGAAACAGGTGAGAGCGTGTTGGCCGAACTGAATGAGCTTTGTCGCCATTTGAATTCCGAACGCGAGAATTTCCGCGCCGAAGTCACGTTGGAATTATTTCAACCGGCGAGCGATCTCGCGGTTGACGCTCCGCTTACACAGGCACTGGTGGGCGCTCTACAAAAGGAATCGCTGGCCGCACCGGTTGAAGGACTTTCGTGCTGGACCGACGCAGCACTGTTCAACCAGGCGGGAATTCCCGCACTGTGTTTTGGTCCGGGGGACATCGCGCTGGCTCATTCCGCAGAAGAGTGGGTGGAGGTGGAAGAAATTCATCACGCGACCGCGGTGCTGGAACGCGTTTGTTCAGCATGGGGACGCTAGCATGGCACAATTGACCGTGAAGCAATACGACAGTCTTGAAGACGCCATTACGCGCGGAACGAGATTGAGCATCTGGCGTCGCGGCACAGAGTATCTGGTTGTGCCGCTCCGACTTCGCATTGAAAACCGTCGCGAGTGCATTGATGCGCGCCATCCATCGACCGGTTCGCGCCTGACACTGTGGATTGACGAGATCGACGCCATTGAGGACGTGCGTTGAGCGCACGCTATCCGTTGATCGCAGTGTACGCGGATGAATCGTGTCTGGGAAACGGTCGGGCGGGAGCTACACCCGGTGGATTTGGTTCACTCATTGAATATCGCGGCAAAAGCGACGTGCTGTTGCGTTTTGATTTGTGGGACTCGGAACGCGACACCACCAACAATCAGATGGCCCTGCGCTCGGTCATCGACACCTTTGACGCGTTATCGCGCAAGGGAAACCCACTCTCCGTGCAATTCACAACCGATTCACGCTACATCGTTGACGGAATGACGTCGTGGGTGCGCGGTTGGATTGCGCGCGGATGGCGACGCAAAGAAGGTGCCGTTGAAAATGTTGAGCTGTGGCAAAGTGCGATTGAATCAATTGCGAAGCATCAATGTCAGTGGCGCTGGGTGCGCGGACACGCCGGACATCCACAAAACGAGTACGCCAATCATCTCGCGACGCGTGCGGCTGCGGATCAAACCCGTAGTACCGGATTGGTGCCATCTGGCTTTGAAGATTGGTGGGCCACGACTTCTGCCAAGTCGAAAAAGGCCCCAGCGCCGCTCGACCCATTTCCCGATTCGACAACCTTCGAACCAGCGGCGGCGTTACCCGAGTACTGACTCGCGCGTCGGAATGCGTAGGCGCACGCCCGTGCGCCCCGTGACGCGATCGGGCCAAACCAAACGCACATGTACAAGTTCATCTTCATTCTCGCAATCGGAATCGCCATAGGGTACAGCTATGGCTGGAAAGACGCGCAACGTAACGACCAGAATATCGCTGAACGTTTAGTTGGGCGAATTGGTGGCGATAATAAGAAGAACATGGATGCCGACGTCGACTCGAAGATGCGGGACGTCGAAAAGCGCTAGGAGCCGGCCAACGCCGCTCCGTTGGAGCGGTACCTACCCTGCACTGGTGTTGCGCAACTATTGCGCGCGAACAACATGGACGATCTCGATCGGCTCGCATTTCGATTGATGCGAACAGTGCGGAGCAGTTATCCTCACTTGATGACACAGGAGTTTACGCTCACCGATTTGGAAGAGCGACTTGTGCCGTTTCGAGATGCGCGTCGCGAAATGTCGAACAATGGTCCTGAAGCATGGGAGATAACTTTGCTTCGAATGCTCTCGGGTGAGCGCGACTACGTAACCACGAACGCTGATTTGCAACTGGCATGCAGGCAAGCGCTGTCGCTTTCTTCTCCGACGCTCGCCCTGGTGCGGCCGTGGTCCTCAACCACCGTGCGCGTTGGCCAAGGCGCGGTGAAACTCGGCATCGAACGCGCGCAGGCAACGCCGACCTTCCGTGATGATGCTGCGATGGGTTCAGTGTTTTCAGCAAAGACGCTTCGGCTCGCCACGCCTGCGTCAAGCACCGGAATCAAGGTAGTGAAGAGCGCTGCGATGAATGGCGCCCCGGCGGCCGAGCCGCGACGCACATCCAACAGTATTCTGACGACCTGCGGTTGTCGTTTTTGCGGCGGAAAACTTCCGGATGCGCGCAAAGTGACGTTCTGCCCGCATTGCGGTGTGAATCTGACCGTTCGACAATGCCCTGCCTGCAGCACGGAACTGGACGTGAACTGGCGGTATTGCGTGACCTGTGGGCGCGGTTCCGAGGTGCCAGAACTTCCTGAGTCAATTACAAACATTCCTGGAGCAGCTGCGGGCTAAACGGGTTCCGGAGCGGATCGGGTAAATGACCGGTACGACACTTCGCGAAATGGCGTTACGTTGTAGTGGTATGCCTACCAGCGATCCGAAACCGGAACCAACTGTGTCGCGCGCCGCGCTCGAGCGGGTATTGGCGCGCGCGACTGAATTACAGGCCGCAAGCACCGACGTTCCAGAGAGCTTGAGTGAGTCTCAGCTTATTGAAATTGGACGCGAAGTTGGTATTCCCGCTGAACATCTTCGCATGGCGTTGGCAGAGGAGCGCACGCGGCAACCGCTCGCCGAAAACGAACGCGGTCCAATTCTCGATGCGCTTGGATCAACGACAGTGTCTGCTCAACGCAGCGTGAGGGGAACGCCGGACGAGATCCTGGCAAACATCGATACGTGGATGAAGCGCGAGGAAGGGCTTGATACAAATCGCAGAACGGCGCAGCGAATGAGCTGGTCTCCGCGCAATGGTCCGTTGAGTTTTATCTACAACGCAGCCGGACGCGGTGGCAACAAACTCGATTTGTTGCGCGCGGATGAAGTTTCAGCAACTGTAACTGCGATTGACGCCGCACGTTCAGTAGTGCGATTCGATGCGGAGCTGACGCGGTTGCGCCGCACTCAACGCAATCTCATGATCGGCCTTGGAATTGGCTTGAACGGGCTCGTGTTCGTAACCGTCGCGGTGCCGCTGCTCGTGCTTGCAATTGCAACTGCAGCACCAGGGGCGGCCGCAAGCAGCATTTTAGGTGGCGTCGTTGGTGTCATTGCGGTCATCCAGGCGGCCGCGGGGTATGGAATTTGGCGACTGGTGAAGAATCAGTATCGCAAGGGTGTAATGCGCATTCAGCAGAAGCTTGAGCGACTGCTGGATGATATTGAACAAGGTGGCATGGTTGCGCGTCCGTCGCTCATTGGGCAATTGCGCGACGCGATGTTGGAAGCCACGCAACCGCTGCGCGGAATAATGCCGCCGCGAGATGTGTAGCGAACGTATTCGCGTTTAGGCAAAGGCCAGTTCGAACGCGCGTCGCCGAACGCGTTCCACAAGTCGCCGCACAGCCCAATTGCTCGTTGCCAGCATAGAACCCGTTATGAGAAGTGACTTCACTTCGCGACGGGAAATTTTCACTGACCCGCCGGAGCTGAGCATCGCGTTGCTTTCCACGAGATCACGGAGCGTTGCATAGGCCAGCAGCAGAGGAAGAATGCAAAACATGCGAATGGAAATTGCGCGCCGTGGTATGAACAGCAGGTAGTTGCGCGCTTCTTCGAGGTCATGCCACGCCAACTGAATGAGTTGTGAAAGCGCGGCCCGATTCTTCATCAGCAACTCAGGCGCCAGAATGGTGCTCTGCGCGCTGCCGTGCGCACGCAGCAATTCTTCCGGAATGTAGATCGAATTTTCTTTTTCAACATCACCCGCAACGTCCTTCAAAATATTGACAGTCTGCAGCGCCTCGGCAAACGCGCGACAACGTTCGCGAAGAATTTCGTAGCGACGCTCGTTTATGGTTGAAGAATGCTCGTACCACAAATCCGTAAGCATGTATCCGACCGTACCGGCGACGTAGTAGCAATACTCTTTGTATTCCTCGAGGGTTTGAATGCGAATGCCATTTGGATAGAGCATGACGAACTTGCGCATGCCAAGTGCCATTTCGGTCACCCATTTTTTCACGACGGCACGCGTGCGCTCTGGTAATTCCGAAAAGTGCCCGAGAACGAGATCGGTGTTTTGCGTGAGCAATACGTGCGCCGGTTCTCCCGGAAAATTTTCAACGCCGCTCAGGAATCGTGTGAGCGCATTCGCGTCTTCAAAACTCGCCAGAAAATCGTCGAACAAAGCGGACTTTATTTGCGGATCGATATCGGGCGCATCTTCAATTGTGTCCGCAATGCGGCAGAGCAGGTACGCATCGAGTACGGCCTGCCCGAGATCACCCGGGAGCACGCGAATACCTAATGCGAACGTGCGGGACACCATCGGCAAGATGGCCTTGCAGAAGTGCGCTGCATTGCGTTCTGCGAGGGCGGTGCCAAGAGCGGGGTTCACGAGAGTGGATATGGGCATCGGCGAGGAAGATACGATGATGAAGGCGGTCGTGGGACGTTGGCCAATTCGCGCGCGCTGCCCTTGTGAGCGAAGGGTGCGACGGTGAGACTGCGTTGTGCCCAACTCTTCGCTGTCCGCGCCGCTTCGCGACGACAAACCAACTGAATTTCGCGGAATTCTCCGTGACGACCTTTTGGCGCGCGAGTTGTATTCGGAGGGCGCCGGCATTGCCCGCTGCTTGCCGTTGGCGGTCGCAGTGCCGGTCGATGTGAATGATGTGGGCAACCTGGTGCGCTGGGCGCGTCGATCTGGCTATTCGCTGATGGCGCGCGGATCGGGGAGCGGAATGGCAGCGGGTGCGATTGGACCCGGCCTTGCGGTCGATCTGTCGCAACGAAAGACGATCGGTATGGTCGATGTTGCCAGGCGACGCATTCGTGTTGGTGCTGGTGCTGTTCGCGCCGATGTCGAGGCAGCAGCCCACGCTGCCGGTTTGCGTTTCCCCGTTGACCCGAGCAGCAGCGCGTTCTGCACGATTGGAGGAATGGCGGCGGCGAATGCTGCTGGTGCGCGCACGCTGCGCTACGGCTCGACGCGTGCGTGGGTCACTGGCATTGAATGCGTGTTTGATGATGGGCAGGTGGCGTGGATTCGTCGCGATGAACCGGTGCCGATGCACATTCCGGCTATTGCGCGTTTGGCAAAAACACTGGAACTCATTTCGAAAGCGTCTACACCGGCTGCGTTTGTCCACGCGGGGGTTCGGAAGGAGTCGTCGGGGTACGCCATCGCGAATTGCATTTCGCCGAATGGACATTTGATCGACCTGTTGATTGGCAGCGAAGGCACGCTCGCAATGTTTACACAAATCGAATTGGCGTTGACCGACGCCGCGCAAGCGACTGCGACAATTCTGGCGCGATTTGATTCTCTCGAAGCCGCAACTGAATGCGCGCTGCTGGCGAGTGAAGCGGGCGCATCGGCGTGTGAACTGCTCGACCGTACGTTTCTCGAACTTGCCGCGTCGGAAGGGGCAAGTGGCGTACCACTTGGCTCCGAAGCCGTTTTGTTGGCGGAGGTGGAAGGCGCTGAAAGTGCCGCCGCCTCGAATGCGGCGAGGTCGCTCGCAGACGTGTTTCGCGCCCACGGCGCGAGTGATGTTTCGTTGGCGCTCAATGCCAGCGATGAACGCGTATTGTGGGAATTGCGACACGCGGCAAGCCCAATCATGTCGCGGCTCGCACCGCGCCTTCGCTCCATGCAATTCATCGAAGACGGTTGTGTGCCGCCGCAGCAGTTGCCGGAATACGTCCGCGGCGTTCGCGCGGCGCTCAACAAGGCGAAGTTTGCGGGCGTAATTTTTGGCCATGCTGGAGACGCGCACACGCACGTAAATCCGTTAATCGATACGTCGCTCGCCGGTTGGCAGGATCGCGTGCGCGGTGCGCTACTCGATGTGTGCGAACTAACGAGTCGACTTGGGGGAACGCTGGCGGGAGAACATGGCGACGGTCGGCTGCGCGCCCCATTGCTCCCCCACGTGTGGAGCGCCGAGGCGCGAGCAGGCTTTGCGAATGTGAAAGCGGCTGGTGATCCGGCCGGCGTATTTAATGTGGGTTGCAAAGTGGCTACGGCTGGCGACGATCTTCGCGGCGAATTGCGGCACGACCCGAACGCTTCGCCGCTCGGTGCAACGGCTCGCGGCATTCTCGACCGCATTGAGCGGACGCGTTCGTGGAATGCGTTTCGGCTTGGTGAAATTGGCGTTCCCGCGCCGAGCGATCCAGGAGATTAATTTTCGCCGCTGCCTCGGTCGGTTTTTGCGTCGTTTTCGCGTACGTTTGGTGTTTTTGTTCGCTGGTGTTTTCCGCTTCTTGTTCTCCCCCCCTTTGCCCGCTGCTCGATGTCACTTTCCGCATCTGCCATTCTGCGTGAGCCCACCGTTAGCGTTCTCTCGCGCCCGTCGTTTGCTGAACCCGCACATTTGCCGGTGAAGTGGATGGGTGAATTCACCGACGGCGAACGACTGTCGGAGTTCGCGGGTCGACTGTGTTACATGAGTCAGCGTAATCCCGCGAATCGTAACACGCGCGATTATATCGAGAACATCAAGAAGCAGGGGCACGGAAGCGTTCTTGAACACGCGAACTATTCGTTGTTGCTCGAAGGCGTTAGCCGCTCGTTAACGCATGAACTCGTGCGTCATCGCGCCGGATTTGCGTACTCACAACTTTCGCAGCGCTACGTCGACGAAAGCGCCGCGTGTTTCGTGATGCCGCCTGCCGTGATTGGAGATGAAGCGTTGGAGGCCGCTTGGACCGCTCAAATGGACACGGCACTTGCAACGTACATATCGCTCGTCGAACAACTCATGGGGCGTTATTCGTGGGTCGACGACAAGGTGCACCGTCGCAAAATGGCGCGCGAAGCGGCGCGCGGCGTTCTACCAAACAGCACGGAAACAAAAATCGTCGTGACGGGCAATGCGCGCGCGTGGCGTACGATGCTGGAACTGCGCTCCAGCGAAGGTGCAGAATTTGAAATTCGTCGCATGGCGGTCATGCTCATTCGTGTTTTGCAGAATGAAGCGCCCGCATTTTTCAGTGATTTCGAGATTTACGTAGCAGCGGACCGCAAAGAGGCGGCGCGACTGCATTACCACAAAGTCTAAAGAAAAAAATGAAACACGCTGGTGAAGATGCATCAAACGGCGCACTCACGGCGGACGCGCCCGGACTCGACCCGAACAACTGGTCGGACTTCACCAGCGTTGCGCATCGCGCTGTGGATGACATGGCGGCGCACCTGTCGAACATTGGAAGTAATCCCGTGTGGCAACCAATTCCCGGAAGTGTTCGCACGGCGCTAACCGCGCCACTTCCGCGTGCCGGAGTTGGCGATGGAGCGACTTACGAATCGTTCATGCAAAACGTGCTGCCGTACCCCGGCGGCAACTTGCATCCGCGCTTTTGGGGTTGGGTAATGGGCACTGGCGTTCCGAGCGCGATGGTCGCGGAGTTTCTCGCGGCAGGAATGAATCCCAATTGCGGTGGCCTTGAGCAATCCGCTGGCTTGGTGGAAGCTCAGGTAATTGCGTGGATGAGCGAACTCCTGCTGGACGATTCCAAAGCGAGTGGTGTGCTTGTGAGTAGCGCGAGCGTCGCGAACCTCGTGGCGCTCACGACCGCTTTGCATGCGCGCGCCGGCTTCAACATTCGGCAAGACGGACTGCAAGGCGCGCCGTATAAACTCGCGTGCTATGGATCGATCGAAACGCACAGCTGGATAAAGCGCACCTGCTCGGTACTCGGTCTTGGTGAATCCGCTTTTCGCGCAATTCCGGTTGACGAGAACTTCGAAATCGATGTCGCCGCTTTGCGCGACGCAATCAAGAAAGATCGAGCCACCGGCGTTCATCCATTTTGCGTGATCGGCACAGCGGGAACTGTTGGCACCGGCGCTACGGACAACCTTAGCGCCCTTGCCGATGTGTGCCGAGACGAATCGTTGTGGTTTCATGTTGATGGTGCGTTTGGCGCGCTCGCGAAACTGTCACCGAAACTCGCGCCACTGCTCGAGGGAATGGAGCGCGCCGATTCGTTGGCTTTTGACTTGCACAAATGGGGCTACATGCCCTATGGAATTGCGGCCGTGCTCATTCGGGACCCAGCTGCGCATTTGAGTCCGTTTACCACCACGCCAAGCTATCTGCAAACGAGCACACGTGGTCCGATGATTACAGGCGTGACGTTCGGCGATAAGGGACTCGATTTGTCACGCGGATTCACAGCCTTAAAAGCGTGGTTTACCCTCACCTCGCACGGCACGAATGCCATCGCGCAGAACATCGAAGGCAACGTTGCGCAGGCGCAGTACCTTGGTCGCCGCGTGACGGCGTCCCCCGTGCTGGAATTACTGGCGCCAATCGCACTGAACCTGGTGAACTTTCGCTATGCGCCGGCGGGGTTGCAGGAAAGCGCGCTGGATGCGTTGAACATTGAGCTACTCATGCGTCTCCAGGAGCGAGGAATTGCGGTTCCGTCATCAACACGCATTCACGGAAAGTATGCCATTCGCGTGGCTATTGTGAATCATCGCACGCGCTTCGCCGACATGGACATCCTGGCTGATTCTGTGGAGCGGATCGGCGCGGAGATTGTTGCGAAGTGAGGTGATGGGTCGTGAGTAATGTGACGGTAATGCTGGCAACATATCTGCCGCAAATGTCCACAAAGTGCCGGTTTTTGCGAAAGTCATTTCAGCGCCGGAACTGTTCGATTCGCTGACGGCAGGCTTGTGACCCTGCTACTTAGCGGGCGTCTGCATTGTGACCCGATGGAGGCTCTTCCTCGTGCGCATGGCAGGCAACGTGAACTCTCAGCTCTCAATATCCAACCCAGTACGCAAGCGGCGACGCGGCTTTGCGCTGATCGAATTGGTGATGGTCTGCATAATTGTTGGCTTGATGGCGTTAATCGTCATGCCAAAAATTCGCATTGACAATTCACAGGTCGATACGGCGGCACGCACAATCAACACGAGCATGATGGTCGCGCAGCGTGAAGCTGTCGCGCGCCAGCAAAACGTGTTGGTCATGTTTGATACGGCGCATCACGTGGTGCGCACCGTGTGGGACGCCAACAACAACGGCTCGTTTGATACCGGCGAAAAAACCCGCCCGTTTCTGCTGCCAGAGCGCGTGATGATTGGGCGGCCCTCAAGTGTGCCGAAACTCGGTGGTGCTGGCGAGGTCTCACTGCCGGGACTCACAACGTCTGGTGGACCGCTTTTCATCATGATGCGCGGCGGCTCGGTCGATCGCTCTGCCGTTTTGTATTTCACGACACGGGCATCGATGAGTGGTGGTCAGTATAGCGACGTTCGCGCAATGTCAATTTCGCGCGCGACTGGTCGTCCGGTTTGGTACAAGTGGGGCGGCGGCGCCTGGAGGCGCGGATAATGCAAAACAGACAATCACACACATCCCGAGAACTTTCCCGACGCGATGCGAAATCACGCGCGGGGTTTTCGCTCATCGAAGTGCTCGTTGCCATCACCATCATGGCGGGCGTGGTGCTGACCATGGCGATGAACACAACTACCTCGTCAAGGAACGTGACGTCATCGGGCAATCGCAGTCGCGCACAAGCGATGGTCGATCAACAGGTGTCCCGTGCGCGCTCGTGGCCAACCTACTCGACGCTCGGTGAACTGAGCCAGACGAAATACAATCCGTCCGCCAGCGGGTTGACGACAGCAACCACGATCACAGTTGACAGCACGTCGAACAGGAGCATCACGACGGTTGCAGTGACCGTAACCGGAAGTACAACCCGCGTTCTTGCGACACCGATCAAACGGGCCATTTCAATCGCCGCGCCATGAATACTCTCTCAAGCACCTCTCAAGCAGTGTCATTCACGAAACGTGCGCGTCGCGGTGTGACGCTCGCTGAAATGATGGTTTCTCTCGCCGTTTTTGGAGTTGTTGCGACGAGTGCTGTTGGCTTTCTGCTCGCGCAGAGCCGCGGATTCCGTTTAACGGCAAACCGTTCCGAGCAAATTCAGAACGGACGATTCGGTCGCGATTTGATGCGCCAGGAAATGCGCACGGCCGGCACCAACGTTACCGACTTCCAACCGGTTGTCGTTTTCGCCAACGATTCGACGTTCGCCTTTAACAGCGACATTACGACGAATCGAGTTGATTCAGCGAAATTCACAGGCGCGATTTACACCGATGTGTACGCGAGCGCCGATGAAGCGTCGGCGTTTCCGTTGGGAAGCGCGGGCACAATTCCTGGTTCGTCACCTGCGTTTAACTATCCGCTTGCGGACTACAGCAACATCGCCGGAACAACTGGTGAAGCGGAGACAGTCATTTTCCGTTTTGTGAAAGACACCGGCTCGACCAACGCGGCGGACTTCATGTTGCTGCGACAGGTGAATGCTCAGGCGCCGGAAATGATTGCATCCGGTTTACGAAAGGTGGCAGGAGTTCCGTTTTTCCGTTTCTGGTATGACCCGACGAAGTACAGCACGACGCTGACTGCACTCGACACAGTGCCGCGCGCCTGGTTGCCACTCGCGAAAACGGTTGCATTGCGAGGCCAGATTCCAGACACGGGCACCGCAACAACCACGCGCATTGATCAAATCCGCAGCGTCGAAGTGAACTACGAAGCAACGCGTCCGAAAACCCCGGGCACGGAAATTGTGAACTATCTCGTGCCGATGCCGAATGCCGCTGTCGACCGACAGGACCGTGCGTGCGGTCGTTCGCCAATTGCGCCCAGTTCGCCTGGCGCGACGTGGAATCCGGACAGTGCGGCGGTATTTCTCACCTGGACAAAAGCCGCTGATGACGGCGGCGGCGAAAGTGATGCAGTGCGTTATGTCATTTGGCGTCGTCTCACTGGCGCCCCAACGTGGGGTTCACCGCTCAATACCGTAAGTGTGAACGGCGCAACAGTCACGTACCGCTACAAGGACACCAGTGTCGAAACGTTGTTGGGCAGGTCGTATCAATACGCGTTGGCTGTGCAAGACTGCACGCCAAATCTGTCGGGTCTCGCAACCTCAGCATCAGTGGTGGTCCCATGATCCGGAATCGTTTATTCGCGAAAGTGCGCCGCGCACTTCGGTCGCACGATGCACAAGCCTTCTTTGTCAGCGGTGATGGCAGGCCGACCGCACGTAAGCAGGGCGGCCAGATCAAAGGATTTATCAATTCGCGCAAGGGGTTTGCGCTGTTGACGGTGTTGCTCGTGGCTATTGTCGGTGCAGTTATCGCGCTGGCGTCGGGCATGCTGGCCATGTCGAACGTGTTGGTTGCGGCATCTTCAGATCGCGCAGCGATGGTTGATGACGCAGCGTTGTCGGGTTTGGAAATTGAACGCTCGCGCATGAATGCGAAGCTCGACACTGTTCCGCTCAACGGATACAAAACCGTCGAGTCAAACTTCGTTGTGGCGAATAGTGGTGGTGTTAAGCGCACGACCTGGATTTCACGTCTTGGTAACTCCGATTCGCTGTCAACAACTGGGGAGTTCGGCGTGCAGGCAGAAGTCGTTTCGCAGGCAATTGATCCAGCTGGTAACATCGCGATTCGTCGCGTGCAGATGTATCAGGAATCATTTGCCCGTTATGCGTCGTTCACGGATATCGGCAAGTCCACCAACGGATCAACGCTCTGGTGGGCACTCGGCGCACAGGCACTCGGACCAGTCCATTCAAACGATACCATTTTCGTTTGGAACGGAACGCCGCAGCCGCAAGCAACGTTCTTTGACAAGGTTACGACGGCGAAAGTTGTTTTGAACAAGACTGCTGCTGACTTTCGCAAAGGTCAGCCGCTCGAAAAGATCGCGAAAATTCCCATGCCGACCTCGGCCGACCTTGACGTACTGAAGGGCATCGCAAGTCGCGCGGGTTACGTGTTCACGCCAGACGTTGTTACCGGGGATAGTGCGCTCGCGACGATGCGCATTGAGTTTGTCGCCGTTGATGTTGATGGAGACGGCAAAACGACGGGACCTGACGAGGGATATTTTCGCGTGTACAAGCTGCGCGCAAATCCGCCATACGGATACGGCTA